>JAFAWL010000316.1 GCA_019241805.1 Actinomycetota bacterium | reverse complement strand
AGCGGCGAGCCAGCAGAAGACGGCGACGATCAGAAAGATCCGCGCTTCGACCTTCATGTACAGCCTCCGGCGTCGCTGGCACCCGTACCGGGCTGTGTCGGCGCCCGGAGGCTGCGGTCAGTGTTGAACGGATGCGTCGTCGTCGCGCAGGCCGACATGCCGGCCTGCGTAAGTGCCTCGGCTTGGCGGGCCGGATCGTTCGGGCCGAGCTGTTTCAAGGCTTCGAGGTATTTGTTGAAGACGTCCGGGTCCACGACGCGGACCTCAAAGTTCATCTGTGAGTGGTAAGTGCCGCACAGTTCGGCGCATCGCCCCACAAAGGACCCGTCGGTGGTCGCGGTGATCTCGAACTGGTTGTCCCGCGTCGTCGCGTCGGTTCCGTAGGGAATGACGTCACGCTTGAACAGGAACTCGGGCACCCAGAACGCGTGGATCACGTCCTGCGAGTGCTCGATGAAGCGCACCTTCGTGCCCTTGGGAATCACGAGAATCGGAATCTGGGTTGACGTGCCGACCGTGTTCAACGCCGTCGTGCTGCTGTCGTAGGTCGTGGCCTGGCCCTTGTTGGACTCGTAGTCGAACTCCCAGTTCCACTTGAAGGCGACCACCTTCACCACGACCGTGTTCGGGTCCTTGGTTGGATTCGCTGTGAGCTTGTCGACGTAGTTCTCGGTGACCACGGTCCGCCAGAAAAGCACCACGATGATGATGAACGGCACTACCGTGTACGTAATCTCCAGCGGCAGGTTGAACTTGGTCTGCCGCGGGATGTCGTCGTTCTTCTTACGGTGGCGCAGGCAGATCCAGAAGATCAGGCCCCAGACCAGCACGCCAACGGCCAGCGCGGCCACGGACGACCACGTCCACAACACGCGCATCCGCGTGCCCTGATCCGTAATCCCAGTCGGCCAGCCGAAACGCAGATCACGCTCCACGTCGTGGGCCGAGCAGCCGGTCAGGACAAGCATCAGGGCCGCCGCCAACACGGCCACCCGGCCAGTGCGAGCCAGCACCTTGCGACGCACCTGCGATCCGCCCTTCGCAACGATCATCGATCCGTCGAAAGGCTATCGGACCGCTTACGCCACTGCGGTGAGGGGTGGCCTACCGTCGTGGCGTGGACGGCTCGGTCGAAACGGTCTCGGACGAGACGGTTTATCTAGACGCGGCCTCCGGCGTGCCGCTGCACCCGGTCGCCCGCGAGGCGATCATGGCAGCACAGGCGGACGGCTGGGCCGACCCGGGCCGGCTCTACGCCGTCGGGCGGCGAGCGGCGATCCTGTTGGCATCGGCTCGAGAGGCAGTCGCCGACGTCCTCGACGCTCGTCCGGACGAGATCAGCTTCACCTCATCGGGCCTAACCGCGCTGCACGCCGCGGTATTGGGCACGATGCGCGGGAATCGGCGTCGCGGATCGCGGTTCGTCCACTCAGCCGTCGAACACTCGGCCGTGCTGCACGCCGCCGAGTGGCACGTCGCCGCCGGGGGTGAGGCCGAGGCGGTGCCGGTCGACCACCTGGCCCGGGTCGATGTCGACACGTTCGTGGCGCGCGCTAGGGCGGCATCCGTCGCCGCGGCCGCGCTGCAAGCGGCCAATCACGAGGTGGGCACCGCCCAGCCGGTGTCCGCGGTCGCCGATCGCCTCGGTGACGTGCCCCTGATCGTCGATGCCACCCAGACGCTCGGGCACACGCCCGCACCCTGCGGCTGGTCCGTTCTGGCCGCCGACGCCCGGCAGTGGGGCGGTCCGGCCGGGGTCGGTGTCCTGGCCGTGCGGACGGGCACCCGGTGGGTCTCACCCGCGCCGGCGGACGATCACGGGCGCGTGCCCGGGCCGCCCGACATCCCGGCTGTGGTCGGGGCGGCCGCGGCGCTGCGGGCTGTGGTCCGCGAACAGTCGGCGACCGCGTCCCGCCTGTCCGCGCTGATCGATCGCATCCGGGCCCGCGTCCCGGCCGGAATTCCCGATGTCGAGGTCCTGGGTGATCCGGTTGACCGGCTGCCGCACATGGTCACCTTCTCCTTCCTCTACGTCGACGGCGAGTCGCTGTTGCTCGAACTCGACCGTCGCGGATTCGCCGTCTCGTCAGGTTCGTCGTGCACGTCCTCGAGCTTGGAGCCCTCCCACGTGCTAGTGGCAATGGGCGCCCTGACCTCGGGCAACGTACGGGTGTCGCTCAGCCGTGACACGACGGTCGAGCAGGTCGAGCGCTTCCTCGACGCGCTCCCCGACGCCGTGGCGAACGTGCGCGCCCAGCTGGACGCGCCGTCGTGAGTCCGGCCGCGCTCGTGCTCGACTGCCGAGGCCGGCGCTGCCCCCTCCCGATCATCGAGCTGGCCCGCCGGATCGACCAGGTGCCGGTGGGTGCGGTTATCCGCGTCGAGGCCGACGATCCGGCCGCCGGGCCCGACGTGCGGGCCTGGTCTCGCCTGCGCGAGCACGAATTCATCGGCGCGTCGCCTGCGGCCGACGGCACGCCCGGCTACGAGGTGCGCCGACTGCGCTGAGGCGCCCGGGATACTGGATGCCGTGTGTGGACTGATCGGATTTCTCTCGGCCGACGGGTCGGCGGCCCAGGTCGCCCCTGACATCGACGCGGCGTTGAGCCAGATGCGCCATCGCGGGCCGGACGAGGGCGGAGTGTGGCACGACACCGATGCCGCGATCGGCTTCCGCCGTCTCTCGATCATCGACATCGACCGCTCCCACCAACCGCTGCCCTACCTCAACGATCGCTACCACCTGCTGTTCAACGGTGAGATCTATAACTACATCGAGCTGCGCGAGCGGTTGACTCGTGACTTCGGGGCCGTCTTTCAGACCGGGGGGGACGGCGAGGCGATCGTGGCCGGCTACCACCACATGGGTCCGAAGATCGTGCGGGAACTGCGCGGGATGTTTGCGTTCGTGATCTGGGACGCGCAGGAGCGGGTGTTGTTCGGTGCCCGGGACTGGTTCGGGATCAAGCCGCTGTACACCTACACCGACGATCGCGGCTCGTTCTTCGCCAGCGAGAAGAAATCGCTGCTCGCGCTCAGTGGAGACCGACCGGTCGATCCGCGCGCGTTGCAGCACTACCTGACGCTGCAGTACGTGCCCGAACCCGCGTCGATGCAGGAGGGCATCAGCCGGGTCGAGTCCGGCACACTGTTCACCGTGCGGCCGGGCGAGCGACCGCAGGTGCAGCGCTACTTCCATCCGGACTTCGCCATCAAGGCGGTGCCCGATCCGGACAAGCTCTATCGCGAGATCAGCGAGGTTCTCGAGGACTCGGTCGCCAAGCACATGCGGGCCGACGTCACGGTCGGGTCTTTCCTGTCCGGCGGCATCGATTCGACCGTCGTCGCCGCGTTGGCCAAGCGGCACAACCCCAAGCTCTTGACGTTCACGACCGGGTTCGAGCGCGCGGGCTTCTCTGAGATCGACGTCGCGGACGAGTCGGCCAGAGCCATTGGCGTCCGGCACATCACAAAGGTCGTCACAGCGCAGGAGATGATGGACGTCCTGCCGCTTGTCGTGTGGTATCTCGACGATCCCGTGGCCGATCCCGCGTTGGTGCCGCTCTATTTCATCGCCCGGGAGGCGCGTAAGCACGTCAAGGTCGTGCTCTCCGGCGAGGGCGCCGACGAGCTGTTCGGCGGGTACACGATCTATCGGGAACCGATCTCGTTGCGACCGTTCGAATTGCTTCCGCGCCCGGTGCGCCGCAGCCTCGGTTCGGTGTCGTCTCGGCTACCGGAAGGGTTGCGTGGCAAGGACATGCTGCGCCGCGGCGCGATCGACATCGAGGAGCGCTATTACGGCAACGCCCGCATCTTCCGACCGGATGAGATGGGGGTGTATCGACGCTTCGACCCGGCGGTGTCCTACATGGACGTGACCCGACCGCTTTACGCCGCGACCGAGCACCTCGACGGTTCCACTCGCATGCAGTACGTCGACCTATTCACCTGGCTGCGCGGTGACATCCTCGTCAAAGCCGATAAGATGACCATGGCCAACAGCCTGGAGCTGCGCGTGCCATTCCTGGACATCGACGTCTTCGGGATCGCCACTACCCTGCCGACGTCGCAGAAGTTGACCAAGGAAACGACCAAGTACGCGTTGCGGCGGGCGATCGCCGACATCGTGCCGCCGCACGTGATCAACCGGGCCAAGCTCGGTTTCCCGGTCCCGATCCGCCATTGGCTCAAGGACGTCATGTACGACTGGGCTCGCGAGCTGATGACGCAATCGCAGGCGGATCAGCTGATCGACACGGCCGCGGCATTGCGGTTGCTCGAGGCACACCGCGCCGGGCCGCACGACTACTCGCGCAAGATCTGGACGTTGCTGGTGTTCATGATCTGGCACGGCATCTTCGTAGAACATCGCATCCGGCCGGCCGTGCCGGAGCCGACTTACCCGGTCCGCCTTTAGACGCCGATCGACCGGCTTTCTCCGATCGGGTCAGGCGATCGCGTGAGCCGAATCTCGTGAGCCGAACGTCGTCAGGAAATCGAGGCGAGGTGCGGAGCGATCTGTTCGGCCGCTTCGTCGCCGTAGGAACGGGCCAGCCGCTCAGTGAAGTCGCGCTTCTTGATCTGATATTCCTGCGTGCCCACGGTTTCGAGCACGAGCGTGGCCAACAGACTGCCGACCTGGGCGGCGCGCTCCAGGCTCAGGCCCCAGGATCGAGCGACGAGAAAGCCGGCGCGGAAGCCGTCGCCGACTCCGGTCGGATCGAGTTTGCCGTGTTCCTGCGCGACCGGTACGTGCACCGGATCGGCGTCCCGCGCGACGATATCGACTCCGCGTGAGCCCAGGGTGGTGATCCGGACTTCGACGTGCTCGAGGATCTGCGCCTCGGACAGGCCAGTCTTGGACTCCAGGAGACTCTTCTCGTAGTCGTTGGTGAACAGCAGGCTCGCGCCCTCGATGAGGCTGAGCAGCTCCTCGCCACTCATCCGGGCGATCTGCTGGGAGGGGTCGGCCGCAAAGGGGTAACCCCGATCACGGCACTCGCTGCTGTGACGCACCATCGCTTCGGGATCGTCCGCGCTGATTACGACGAGTTCGGCGCCGGTGCGCTCGACGGCCGGCGCGAGCTCGATGTTGCGCGCCTCGCTCATCGCGCCGGCGTAGAACGACGCGATCTGGCACATCTGCTCGTCGGTGGTGCAGACGAAGCGGGCGGTGTGGTGCAGGGCGGAGATGTAGACCGACTCGCAGTCGACGCCGTGTCGTTCAAGCCAGGCCCGGTACTCGTCGAAGTCGGCCCCGACGGCACCCACCAGCACGGGGGCTTCTCCCAACTGGGCCATCCCGAACGCGATGTTGGCGGCCACTCCGCCGCGCCGCACAACCAGATCGTCGACGAGGAAGGACAGCGAGATCTTGTGCAGCTGATCCGCGAGCAATTGCTCGGAGAACCGACCCGGGAAGTGCATGAGATGGTCGGTCGCGATCGATCCGGAGATGAGAATCGGCACGGGAGCACGCTACCTAACGTCGACGCCAGACGGGACCGCCCCGGCAGCCGAGGCGGGCAGCTCCTCGACTGATCGCGGACATGCGAACGGCCGGCCCGATCCTCGTGTGATGCGAGGTCCGAACCGGCCGGACGGAGGAATCAGCCGCAGAAGGAGTTGCCGCAGGCACACCCGCCGCTGGCGTTCGGGTTGTCGATCGTGAAGCCCTGCTGCTCGATCGTGTCGGTGAAGTCGATCGTGGCGCCACCCAGGTACGGCGCGCTCATCCGGTCTACGACCACCGGAACACCAGTCTGATCGAGCTCGATGTCCCCATCGAGGCTGCGCTCGTCGAAGAAGAGCTGGTATTGGAAGCCTGAGCAACCACCCGGCTGGACGGCCACCCGCAGGCGCAGGTCGTCGCGACCTTCCTGATCGAGCAGGAGGCGGACCTTCTCAGCGGCGGCTGGGGTGAGCGACAAACTCGGCGCCTCGGTGGGCGCGCTCGTCAGCTCGATCGACGTGGTGTCGCTGGCGGTCATGAGACTCCTCAATGACATCTGTGGCTACGAGACGGCGGGCCGATCTCGAGTTCTCGTTCGTGCAACCGACGCGAATCGGTTCGCATTCCCGATTCTACGCACCGATAAGACATCCATCAGCTCCGACGCACGGTGCCCTGCGCCACGATGACCGGAACCGCCGTGAGCCCCCGAGTGGCCGGGCCGTTGGTGACCTTGCCGGACGCCGTGAACCGGGAACCGTGACACGGGCATGCGAAGCCGTCCCGTGGCGAGACGAACTGCACCGGACATCCTTGATGTGGACATACAGCATCAAAAGCTGTGAACTTCCCGGGTTCGAGCTGCAGGATCCAGGTCGGGTCCCCGCTTGACGGGTCGGTGACCTGCTTCGCCCCACCCACCGGCACCTGATCGGCGCTGACGAGGTCGACCGGCCCGGTCGGCCGCGGCTGCGCATCCTGGGCCCGGGTCGCCGATGTAGCCGAAGACCGGCGAAACAGCGACGCCAGTCCGGTGACGACGAAAACGGCGAGCACCGCCCCACTGGCCAGCAAGGCACGCCGGGCGTGGTCCTCCGCCACGCCCGGGTGCCGTCGGGCCACCGAGGCCAGCCAGGCGTCGAGGCTGAGCACACCACCGGCACCGGCGATGGCCAGCGGGGAGAGGGCGAAGACGTAGCCGATGTCGGCACCGGTGTACCACGGCGTGGCGCCCCAGCTGACCGTCAGGAAGAACCCGAGCGAGAGCAGCATCCCGCCGGCGGCGGCGAAGCGGGTGAACAGGCCGAGGGCCAACCCGAGGCCGACCGCCACCTCGGCCACGCTGAAGATGAGCCCGAACGCGAAGGAATGGCTCTCGACCGGTCCGAGCAGACCGCCGATCGGACTGCCCGGGCGCACGGCCACCAACGTGGCGTGAATGCTCAACGGCGAGGACGAGTCGAGGAAACGCCGATCGGCCACCTTCGAAACGCCGGCGTACAGAAACACGATTGCGAGAAACGTCCGCAGCGGTAACAGGGCCCACCCGGCGGCATTCACCGACGCCCGGATCGGCAACGCCCGACTGCGGGCGGCGGAGGGAGCGCTCGACTGTGCCCCGACGGAACCCACGGATGCCGAACGATCGGCCTTTCGGCTCGGTTCGGCCGGGGGCGCACCTGAGGGGATCGTCACCGCACAATGACAACACGCGTCGGCTGTGAGCACCGTAGATTGAGAACCTGTGACGTTCACCGAGCCGCAGGCGAGCCCGCTCGCGTTGCTGGTGCTGGGCCGCGAATCGGATCCCAGCTCCGAGCGGGGAGTCGAGTGCCCGGGCGAGTTGCCTCCGGCGTCAGACCCGCAGCTGGTCGCCCGCGCTCGGACTGCGCGGTCCGCGCTCGGTGACCGCGCATTCGTGCTCGGCCACCATTACCAGCGCGACGAGGTGATCCAGTTTGCCGACGTCACCGGCGACTCGTTCAAGCTCGCGCGTGACGCCGCCGGCCGCCCCGAGGCCGAATTCATCGTCTTCTGCGGCGTGCACTTCATGGCCGAATCAGCCGACATCCTCACCGGCGGGCATCAGCAGGTCGTGCTCCCGGATCTGGCCGCAGGTTGCTCGATGGCCGACATGGCCGAAATCGGGCAGGTCCTGGACTGCTGGGACGCGCTCGAGGACGCCGGTGTCGCCGGGACGACGGTGCCGATCACATACATGAACTCCTCGGCGGCCATCAAGGGCTTCACCGGCGCACACGGAGGTGCGGTCTGCACCTCCTCCAACGCCGAAAGCGCGCTTCGCTGGGCGTTCGAGCAGGGCGAGAGGGTGCTCTTCCTGCCCGACCAGCACCTGGGCCGCAACACCGCGGTGCTGAGCCTCGGGCTACCGCTATCCGAGTGTGTGCTCTACGACCCGCGCAAGCCGTCCGGTGGATTGACATCTCGGCAGCTGCGCGACGCCCGGATCATCTTGTGGCGAGGCCATTGCTCCGTGCACGGGCGATTCAGCGCGCAGAACGTCGCCGACGTTCGCGAGCGGATGCCGGGCGTGACGGTGCTCGTGCATCCGGAGTGCCAGCACGAGGTGGTCACCAGCGCCGACCTGGTCGGCTCGACGGAGTTCATCATCCGCGCCGTCGAAACTGCCCCGGCGGGCTCGTCGTGGGCCGTCGGCACCGAACTGAACCTGGTGCGCCGGTTGGCCCGGCTCCATCCGGACAAGCAGATCAGCTTCCTCGACAAGACGGTCTGCTACTGCTCGACCATGAACCGCATCGACCTCCCCCACCTCGTGCGATCGCTGGAATCCTTGGCGGCCGGCCAGGTCGTCAACCGGATTACCGTCGATCTGACCGTCGCCGCCAATGCGCGCCTCGCTCTGGATCGCATGCTCGCCTTGCCCTGACGGCAGTCCGGTTTGAACGCCACCGCGTCGCTGACCCGGCGCGGCCGCATCACTGGCCCGGCGCGGCCGCATCACTGGCCCGGCGCGGCCGTGTCAGTGCGCGGTCGTCGCGCTCCTTCTCCGCAGCGGTTACCCGCCCGCGATTCCCGGATCGGGGGCTCGACGTCCTACCCTGGCGGTGTGAAGTTACTGCGCCGTGGCGCCGACGAGCCCGAATCCGGGGCCCAGGTCGAGCAGATCGACGAGGACGTCGCCGTCGGCAAGGGTCGCCCCACGCCCAAGCGCCGCGACGTCGCGCCGAAACGGCAGCCGGTAACCGCGCCGCGCACGCGCAAGGAGGCCAGCGCCCGCCTTCGTCAGCAACGCCGCTCCCCCGCCCGGGGAGGCAACGGCGCACGGATGAGCCCGCAAGAGCAGCGCGAGGCGCTGCGCCGCGGCGACCCGGCGGCGCTGCCCAAGCGCGACCGCGGGCCGGTGCGCAAGCTGGCTCGCGACTACGTCGACTCGCGCCGGTTGGCGTCGAACTATCTGCTCTTGTTGTTCATTCCGATGCTCGTCGCACCGCTGGCCGGAAACCAGAAGATCGCCTACATCGCCGACGTCGTCGTCATCGTCTTGCTGATGGTGCTCATCGTCGAGTGGTACGCGACCGGACGTCGGGTGCTGGCTCTGGCCCACAGTCGTGGCCTGGAAAGCCGCGAACGGCCGATGGGCGTGGGCTTCTACTGTGGTACCCGGGCGTGGATGCCGCGCCGCTGGCGACTGCCTTCGCCGATGTACCAGATCGGCGACGAGGTCTGAGTCCGCTCGGCGAGCGCTACTGCTCCGATAGCGCCATCGGGCCGTACTCCAGCCGGCCGTCCTCGAGCAGGCTGACCTGGGCAATCCCTTGCTCGGCCAGTTCCCGCCAGTTCTCACCCAACCAGGTCTCCGCGTCGGACTGAGTCGGCTGCGCAGGAACGGGCGAGCCGGACGGGACCACCGCGCCGTCCCCGTCCTCGAGCCGCCACGTCCAACTCATCGACCGACCTCCTGGGCAGTCCGACCCGCTCGGACCCTGCAGGCCACGCTAGCCGACCGACTCCGGTCGGTGCTCGCCGCGCGGGCCGTCATCGGCGGGGCCGCCGCGCGCGGCAAGATGGCAGGGTGGCTGACCTCACCTGGATCGCCGAGCCGATGGTGCCGATCGATCAGGACGCGCAGACGAGCGCGCGTCGATCGGCCGCGCGAGCAGTGGCGGGCGCGGCGGGGCCGCAGCTGGACTGGATCAGCGGCGCGCAGGGCCGCTGGCCCCCGGCCGAGCCCGCGCGGCCACGACTGATCGTGTTCGTCGGCGACCACGGCATCGGGTCGGCGGCCGTGAGTCGGCTCTCGGCGGCTGACACCCAGCGAACGGTGGATGAGATCGCGTCCGGGGCCGCGCCGCTTACGACCCTGGCCGAACTTCACGGGGTCGGTTTGCGCGTGCTGCCGGTCGGCCTCGACGCGGTCGGGCGTCGTCGACCTAGTGAGCCGATCGATCGGATGGACGCGCTGAGCGAGCAACAGGTGGTCGAGGC
>JAFAWL010000140.1 GCA_019241805.1 Actinomycetota bacterium | reverse complement strand
GACTGCCGAGTCCGGAGCGGATTTGAGGGTCGTGTTTCCCAGCGGCGCCGCCAGGAAGGCGTCCTTGTCCGCGGGCGGCGGGGCCGGAGCCTTCACGCTGTCCGACGAGGGCGCCGTCTTGCCGTCCGGGCGGCTCAGCGCGAGGTCGGCCGGTTTCGCCCCAGGTGTATCGCTGGACGGCTGGGGCGAAACCGCCAGCTTGGCCGAACCCGAGGAGGCGCTGTTGGTCAGGGGAAAGCGTAGGTAGTCGGCGCCGGGAGTGCCGTCGACGAACAACACCGGTCCGCAGTAGGCGTCGGCGGCGATGTCAGTCTTCTTCGCGCCGGGCGCAGGACGGGTCGGTTTGGCGAAATAGCACCTGGTGTCCGAGCCGGTCGCCGCGTGACGTCTCGCGACGAGCGCGTTGAGATTGTCCTGGGCACTCGTCAGCACCCCGGCCGGCTTGGAGATCGCTTTGCCGTTGAACGTGTACGACGGGGAGCCCCGTAAGAACAGGAAGTACGCCCCGGTCAGCAGTCCGGCCACGAGCACCAGGCACACGAGCAGAATGATCGGCAGCGTTCGCGACTGCCTCGGGGGCGGGACAGTCGACGGCGTAACGCCGTAGGTCGGACCGGCCGGGTAGGCCGCAGGGTAGCCGGCCGCCTCGTAGCCAGCCGGGTAGCTGGCTGGGTAGCCGGCCGCCTCGTAGCCGGTCCCGTGACCGCTGTCCGGCGGATACGCAGTCGGGTGGAAACCGGTCGGCTGATAGGCACTGGGCGGGTAGCCGGCCTCGGCCTGACCACCGTGCTCATAAACAGCGTGCTCGTCGTTGCCTGTGACTGTCGGGATGGCCTGGGTCGGGTAGGTGCCGTCGGCGGGCTCGGGCGCAGCGCTCTCGGCCGCTGAGGCGGCCCGTGATCGGGCGCCGCCGGTGACGTGCTCCGTCCAGGCGTCGCCGTCCCACCAGCGCAACCCACCGGCCTGCTGCGGGTCCTCGTACCACCCTGCGGTGGGCATATGTGCGCTCCTCGGCTCTGATCCGTCACGACTGTTGCGGTTGATGCTGCCAGGGCTCGGCTGATCTCCGTGCCGTGGAGACACCATCCTCGGCGATCACCGACCGATTCGTAGGATCGCGCGATGACGTCCCTCGCGTTGGCCACCTGCTCGGCGTTTCCGCACGGCGACGACGACGCGGCCCTGCTCACGACCGCCTGCGCGAAGCGGGGCTTCATCAGCAGTTGGGCGGTGTGGGACGACCCGGCCGTCGACTGGGAAGCGTTCGACGTCGTGTTGATCCGATCGACGTGGGACTACACGCCCCGCCGAGACCGGTTTCTGGCGTGGCTCGACCGATTGAATCGGGTCCGCAATCCGGCCCCGGTCGTGGCCTGGAGTAGCGACAAGCACTACGTGGATGAGCTCGTGGCGGCAGGTGTTCCAGTCGTTCCGACGAGCTGGCCCCAATCGAAGGAGGCCGAGTTTCCGTCCGGGCGGTTCGTCGTCAAACCAGCCGTCGGCGCCGGTTCTCTCGGGGCCGGCCGGTTCGACTCGTCGCAGCCGGGCGAGCTCGATCGGGCCCGCGAGCACGTCGAACGGCTGCGGGCCGCCGGCCGCAGCGTGATGATCCAGCCCTATCTCGACGAAGTCGACACGAGGGGTGAGACCGGATTGATCTACCTCGGCGGCCGGTTCAGTCATGCGATCGGCAAGACGGCGATGCTGCGGGAACACGAGATCCATTCGCTGAACGGGGCCAGTCGAGACCTTTACGTAGCGGAGACGATCACGCCGCGCACCGCCTCCGCGGCCGAGTTGGCCGTCAGTGCCCAGGCGCTCGACGTCGTTCGCGACCGGTTCGGTGATCTCGTGTACGCCCGCGTCGACCTGCTGCCCACTGCGGACGGGCCGGTGGTCATCGAGCTGGAACTCGCGGAGCCATCACTGTTCCTGACGACGGATCCATCGGCGGCCGAGCGGCTGGTCGACGCGCTCGCGGCATCGCTGGATTGATCGGGCCTGCCGATGACGATCCCGATTCCCTCGGACGAACGACGGCTGCATCTTCGCCGGATGAAAGCCGTCGCCGGCGGTCTGTTGCTCCTCGCCGCAGCCGTGTTCGTGATCAGCGTGACGGTCGGCGACGACCACGGCGGGTGGGGCTACGTCCGGGCCGGCGCCGAGGCCTCGATGGTGGGTGGCTTGGCCGACTGGTTCGCCGTCACCGCCTTGTTCCGGCATCCCTTGGGGCTGCCGATTCCGCACACGGCGATCATCCCGAGAAAGAAGGACCAGATCGGCGCGGCGCTGGCCAACTTCGTCCAGCAGAACTTCCTCAGCGTCGAGGTCGTCAGCGAGCGGCTCGCGCAGCTACGGCTGCCGCTGCGGGCGGGCGAGTGGCTCACCGATGCGGTACACGCCCGGCAGGTCGCCGACGAGCTCGGCGCGGCGCTCGCCGGCGCTGTCGGCCTGTTGCGCGACGAGGACCTGCGGACCGCCGTGACCAGCGCGGTCGATCGTCGCCTGCACGAGTGGCATGTGGCGCCGGTGCTCTCGCGAGTGATCGACGCGGTTGCCGAGTCCGGTCAGCATCAGGTGGCTCTCACGGCCGGCCTCAAGGGCCTGATGCGCTTTCTCGACGACAACCAGGACGTGTTCCGCCAGCGGTTGCAGCAGGAGTCGCCCGCTTGGGTGCCGGCCTGGGTCGACGACCGCGTCTTCACCCGGGCCTTCCTCGGAGTGCAGTCGTTCCTTGCCGACGTCGCCGGTCAGGGCGAGCACGAATTGCGTCGTCAATTCGACGCGCGCTTGCGCGACTACGCCGAGCAGCTGCGGACCGACCCGTTGGCGGCGGCCAAGGTCGAGGCGTTCAAGGTCCAATTACTGGAGCGGCCCGACGTCCGCGATTGGATCTCAGGCCTATGGACACCGGTTCGCGACGCTTTGCTCGCGTCCTCGGCCGACCCGGCGTCGGACATCCATCGCGCCGTCGTCACGCTGACAATGCGGCTCGGCGCGGCCCTCGTTACCGACGACGAGGTGCGCGGCAAGGCGGATTCGCTGCTGGATCGGGTCGTCGAGCACCTGCTCACGCGCTACTCCGCCGACGTAGCCGGGCTGATCTCCAGCACGGTCGAGCGGTGGGACGCCGCCGACACCGGCCGGCGGATCGAGATCCAGGTCGGGCGCGACCTCCAGTGGATACGGGTGAACGGCACCGTGGTCGGCGCGATCGTCGGACTGGTGATCTACGCCGTCAGCCAGCTGCTCTGACTGCCCGGGGCTCGACCAGGAACAACACCCGCAGCGCGGCCAGCCAGACCAGGCAGGCGCCGAACATGTGTAGCGCCACCAGCGCAGCGGGTACGTGCAGGAAGTACTGCGTGTAGCCGATGATGCCCTGGGCCAATTCGACGACCACTGCGACCAGCGCCGCCCGCCGCAGTACGCCCGCGGCTCGCACCGCGTACACCAGAGCCACGATGCCGATGGTCACGCCGATCAGCACCATCACCGCATCAGCGTGCAACTGGGCCGCCGATGACGGTGCGAGGTGGATGCGGTGCAATTTTTTGTCGGCGTCGAGATCGCCGGCGTGCGGCCCGCTGCCCGTCACCACGGTGCCGAGTGCCAGCGTGACTGCTGTAACCAGTGCCGCCGTCCGCCCGAGTTGCCGACCGGCCGGCGCTACCGGCACGTGGACGTGGTCTGACACCCGCCACCAGAGCAGGGCGAACACGGCGATGATCGCCATCGAGAGGAGGAAGTGGGCCGCCACGGCATAGGGATTCAGGTGGGTGAGCACTGTGATTCCGCCGAGTACGGCCTGCGCCGGTATGCCGGCGAATCCAGCCACGGCCAGCCCACGCTCGCGGTGCTGCACCCAGGCGATCACCAACGTGATCAGCGCGAGCAGGCCGACCACGAACGTCAGCTGCCGGTTGGTGAACTCGATGACGCCGTGGATCGCGGCGGCCTTTGTCGGTGTCAGCGACGCGTCCGTGCAGCGTGGCCAGGTCGGGCAGCCCAGACCGGAATTGGTCAGCCGCACGGCCCCACCGGTAACGACGATCGCGACATTGGCGAGCAGAGAGGCCGTGGCCGACCATCGCAGCAGCTCCGGTCGCCGTAGCCGGGCCAGCAGCTCGGCCCTCCGCGTGCCGGCGGCCGGTGCGGCCTGCGGCGAAACGGTGGGGGTCACTCCCACCGGAACCACCGCGTCGCGGCCGGCAGAGCCACGGCGGCCCAGAGGACCAAGGTGATCAGCGGCGCCACCGGCAGCTGGGCGCCGTGTTGCAGGACGCGGTGCAGCCCGTCGGACATCGCGGCCGACGGTAGGAACTGCAACACCTGGTGGACGCCGTGAGGGTACTTGTCGAGCGGGATCGCGATGCCGCCGCAGAACAGCAACACCAGCCACAGCAGGTTGGCGGCGGCCAGCGTGACCTCCGCCCGTAACGTTCCGGCCACCAGCAGGCCGAGACCGCCGAATGCGATCGTGCCCAGGGCCATCAGCAGCACGACGGTCACCGGATCGCCGTGCGGATGCCAACCCAGCACGACTGCGAACAGGCAGATCAGCAGAGTCTGGATCACCTCGAGGCCGAGCACGGCCAGCGTCTTGGCCCACAGCAGCACCGAACGGGGTAGCGCCGTGGCCCCGAGCCGTTTGAGCACCGCGTACTTGCGCTCGAAGCCGGTGCCGATGGCAAGTCCGGTGAACGCCGCACTCATGACCGCCAGCGCCAGGATGCTGGGCACGACGAAGTCGATGCGCCGTCCGTTCAGGGAGTACAGCAGCGGCAGGTTGAAGAAGAATTCGAGCAGCAACGGAATGATCAGCGTGAGCCCGACCTGCTCACCGTTGCGAAAGAGCAGGCGCAGTTCCATCCGGGTCTGCGCGGCGAGCATCCGCCCGGTGGACGACGCGGCGGGCGCGGGAACGTATGTGGTCGTCACGTGCGCAGCTGCCGTCCGGTGAGTTCCAGGAACACGTCCTCGAGGCTGCGTCGCTCGACCGAGAGCTGTTCGGCCAGCACGCCCTGGGCAGCGCACCAGGCGGTGAGGGTGGCCAGCAGTTGTGGGTTGATCTCCCCGACGACGAGGTATTGACCGCGTTGCGGCTCGCT
This sequence comes from Actinomycetota bacterium, assembly GCA_019241805.1. Lineage (GTDB taxonomy): Bacteria > Actinomycetota > Actinomycetes > Mycobacteriales > Jatrophihabitantaceae > JAFAWL01. The sequence continues at coordinate 3,326 of JAFAWL010000140.1, read as the reverse complement.
GGCCTGGGCCCCGACCGGCAGCGCGACCTGGAGGGAGTCCAATCGCAGACCGGCGGCGGCGCGGAAGCGGATCTGTCCTTCGGCGCCGCTGCTGGTGAGTTCGGCCGGTGTTCCCGCCGCCACTACCTGGCCCGAGTCGACGACGGTGACCCGATCGGCCAACTGTTCGGCTTCGTCCAAGTGATGCGTGGTCAGCACCACGCTCACGCCGTCGCGCCGCAATTCGCGAATGAGGTCCCAGGTGGCGCGCCGAGCGTGCGGGTCCATGCCCGCGGTGGGCTCGTCGAGGAAAACCAGTTCCGGCCGCCCGACGAGTGCCAACGCGAGCGAGAGCCGCTGCTTCTGGCCGCCGGACAAGCGCCGCACCTGCTGGCGAGCCGAGTCCTGGAGACCGACGCGGGCCAGCAGCTCGTCGGTGTCGAGCGGGTTCGCTGCGTAGGAGGCGAACAGTCGCAGGAGTTCCGAGGTACGGGCACCGGTATAGGCCCCGACACCCTCCTGCAGCATCACTCCGACCCGGGGCCGCAACGCGCGCGCGTCGGCGATCGGGTCGAGACCGAGGACGCGTACCTGACCGGAATCGGCCCGGCGGAAGCCCTCACAGATTTCGATGGTGGTCGTCTTGCCGGCACCGTTGGGCCCGAGCAGCGCAAGTAGCTCTCCGCGTTCGACGCGAAGGGACAGCCCACGGACCGCAGGGTGCGCACCGTAGCTCTTGACCAGGTTGTCGACCTGGACGGCCGCGGCGTCCACACCAAGAGTCTAGAAATCTTTCCCCGGTCGGCGTTACGGGCTGTCTCGGGCGTGACCCTGGTCCCGAATCAGCCGGTCGGATCCGATGCTGCAACCGCGCCGGCCTTAGCCGTCGAGCCATATCGATCGACGTAGGTCTGGCCGCTGAGCGCCTGCACCGCCAGCCGGATCTGCTCGGTGATCTCGCGCAGTTTGCGGGCGCTGCGCTCGTCCTCGGCGCGACCGGAGAAGTCCAGCGGCGAGCCGAAATTCACGGTGACCCGGCCGGGATGCCAACGCTTGCTGTCCGGCGGTTGCACCGTGTCCGTGCCGATCAGCCCGACCGGGACGACAGGTGCTCCGCTGCGCAAGGCGATCCGGGCCACGCCGGTGCGGAAGCGGTAGAGCCGCCCGTCCGGCGAGCGGGTGCCCTCCGGATAGATCCCGAATGCCCGACCCTGGCGCAGCACGTCGACGCACACGTCAACGGAGGCGGCGGCGGCCCGGGTGGCGTTGCGATCGACCGGCACCAGGCCCAGGCCACCGAAGAACAGCGCCATCGCCCTGCCGCGCACTCCGGGGGAGTAGAAGTACTCGGCCTTCGCCAGGTAACAGACCTGGCGACGCGCCGCCAGCGGTGTGAAGATCTCGTCAGCGAAGCTGATGTGGTTGCCCGCGATGATCACCGGGCCGGTGCGGGGCACGTTCTCCAAGCCGGAGATCGTCGGACGATACGTCGCGCGAAGCATCGGTGCGACGGTCAGCTCGAGACCCCGGTAGAGCACGGCGTGAAACGTACCGGGCCGAATCGGGGTAACTCACGCCACCCTTCGCTGCAGCGCGGCAATAAATACGTCATACTTGTGTTGTGAAAATCTGGGCCGAGACGAGCGATCGCACCCGCGACGCCGTGGCCCGGTTGATCCTCGAGCGCGGGCCGCAGACGGCGGCCGCGCTGGCCGAGCGACTCCGCCTCTCGCCGGCGGCGATCCGTCGACACCTGGAAGCCCTGGTAGCCGACGGGCTGCTCGTCGAATGTGATTCCCGGCGTCCGGTGCAACGGGGACGCGGCCGTCCCGCCCGGAGGTTCTCGCTGACCGACGCCGGCCGGGCAGCCTTTCCGCATGCCTACGACGACCTCGCCACGACGGCGCTACGTTACCTGCGCGAGACGGGCGGCAGCGCCGCCGTGACGGCGTTCGCCGATCACCGGGCCCGCAGTCTCGAGGAGGGCATCCGCCCCAGCGTCGGCCTGGGCCTGGCTTCGGCGCCGTCGGCCGCGGCATCCCGGGCGCAGGAGCTGGCCGACGCGCTGTCGGCCCAGGGCTACGCGGCCAGCACCGAAACGGTCGCGGGCCCGGGAGCCGAGGGCGTGCAGATCTGCCAGCACCACTGTCCGGTGGCCCACGTGGCGGCCGAGTTCCCGCAGCTGTGCGAAGCGGAGACCAAGGCGTTCGAGCGGCTGTTGGGGACCTACGTCCAACGGCTGGCGACGATCGCGCACGGCGACGGGGTCTGCACGACCTACGTCCCCACCGCTGTGCGGGTTACCACTGATCCGAGCACCACACCGTCCGAGAACGGGAGTACCGCATGACGACCGCTGCTCAGCGTCCGCTGACCCAGGACGAGCAGATCGACGCGCTGTCGCGCTACGGCTACGGCTGGGCCGACTCGGACGTCGCCGGCGCGGCCGCGCGCCGCGGCTTGAACGAAGATGTCGTTCGTGACATCTCGGCCAAGAAGAACGAGCCGGATTGGATGTTGCAGCTGCGCCTGAAGGGACTGGCGCTGTTCGAGAAGAAGCCGATGCCGAACTGGGGCGCCGACCTCTCCGGCATCAACTTCGACAAGATCAAGTATTTCGTACGCTCGACCGAGAAGCAGGCCGAGAGCTGGGACGACCTGCCCGAGGACATCAAGAACACCTACGACCGGCTGGGCATCCCCGAGGCCGAGAAGCAGCGACTGATCGCGGGCGTGGCGGCCCAATACGAGTCCGAGGTCGTCTATCACAAGATCCGCGAGGACCTCGAAGAGCAAGGCGTCATCTTCCTCGATACCGACAGCGGCCTGCGCCAACACCCAGAGCTGTTCGAGCAGTACTTCGCCAGTGTCATCCCCGCCGGCGACAACAAGTTCGCCGCACTCAACACCGCGGTGTGGTCGGGTGGGTCGTTCATCTACGTCCCGAAGGGCGTGCACGTCGAGATCCCGCTGCAGGCCTACTACCGGATCAACACCGAGAACATGGGCCAGTTCGAGCGGACCCTGATCATCGCCGACGAGGACAGCTACGTCCACTACATCGAGGGCTGCACGGCTCCGATCTACAAGAGCGACTCGCTGCACTCCGCGGTGGTCGAGATCATCGTGAAGAAGGACGCCCGCTGCCGTTACACGACCATCCAGAACTGGTCGAACAACGTCTACAACCTGGTGACCAAGCGCGCCGTCTGCTACGAGGGCGGCACCATGGAGTGGGTCGACGGCAACATCGGCTCCAAGGTCACCATGAAGTACCCGGCGGTCTACCTGCTCGGCGAGCACGCCAAGGGCGAGGTGTTGTCGGTGGCGTTCGCCGGTGCCGGCCA
>JAFAWL010000180.1 GCA_019241805.1 Actinomycetota bacterium | reverse complement strand
CGCGGATACGTACAGCTCGCGGCCGCCTTGACCGGACTGTCGCCCTGGGCCAGTCGCTTGACACCCTCAGTCAGCGGTGACAAGGAGCCGTTCTCGCCGACTTCACCGAGCTTGCCCGTCGTCGATGTCAACTTCGAGCCCAAACCTTCGCTCAGTTTGCTGCCCTGTGCTTGAGCCGGCTTGCGCGCCTGGCCGAACGACTCCTGCGTCGCCGGGCTGTCCTTGAGCGCGCCGGATAGGCCGCCGCCGCGGCTGCCGCTGTCACTTCCTGTCGCCATTTGGATGATCCTCGCTTTCGACTCGGAGGCCGTGCGCTGACGACCCGACGACGCGCGCCGATCGCCTTGGCGAGACGAACCGGTTTTGGTGGTGCGTTCCTTGCTCGCCGCGCCGGCAGACCGCGTCGAACGGCCGCTCGATCGACTGCTCGATTGGCTGCTCGATTTCCGGGGGGGCGAGAGCGAGTCGGCTTGGGCTGGTCCTCGGTGTCGCTCTCAGCCGCCTCGTCTTGCTCGGCTTCGTCTTCTTCGGCCTCGTCGCCTTCGTCTTCTTCGGCCTCGTCGACCTCGTCGTCTTCGGCCCGGTCGGCCGAACCGCGCTCGTCGTCCTGGTCGTCAAGCTCGTCGGTTTCTCGAGGTCCTCGTCCTCATCCTGAGCGGCCGATGCCTTCCGGCGACTGACGGACCGCGCGACCGCCCTCTTCGTCAGCGCCCTCCGTCCGCTTGGTGACCCGTTCGCCGATCGCTGCGGCCATCCGACCGGCCTAGGCCTCATAGAGCGCCAGCAAGGCGTCCTTGCCGGCGGCCATCGCGGGTCCGCGCAACTGGCTTACGAGTTCCTTGCCCTGATCAGAGGCCAACTGGCGTGCCCCCTGATCCCCGGACGTCCCGTAACCGGTAGCGGCGGCCGGAAAGCCACAGTGCCATCGCCACAGCGGCCTTGGCTTTCTTGGTGCGGCCGAGATGGTGGCCCGCGGCCGCGGCAGCGCCGATCTTGGCTGCTGCGTCCATGTCTGACCCATTCCTGTCCTTACCAGGCGAGCTGCGCGAGGCCAGCGAGAGAGCCTGGCGGGCGTGGGACAAGGCCGTGCGCCGGACCGGCTCGCCGAGTTGAGCGCGTCAGTCTGTAGTCGAGCGGCGTAGCTCATCGGTCGCCTGTTCGATCGGATCCGGGGCGAATCCGACGCCGATGTGCTCGTCAGTGCTTCGCCGTTGCTCGTGGATCAGCGCTCGGTGCACTCGTCGGTCGGCGGTCGTCATGTCCCCCAACGGCAGCGCGCGCGGGTAGAGCTGCCGGTCGAGCACCGGATTCAGCTCAGCGGCGTAGAGGCTGAGTTTGGCCAGCAAGAGTAGGAAGGTCACGACGCCGATGACTGATCCGAAAGTGCCGTAGGTATTCGACGCGCTGCGCAACTGGTGCGACACGAGCCCGGTGCCGACTGTTATCAGAGCGGTGAATGCGGTGCCGCCCACAATTGCTCCGGGTAACAGCGCCGACTTGCGGATCTCGGCGTGAGTGAGCACGACAAAGCTGGTCCAGTAAAGCGCGATGTTCAGCACCAGCAGTCCGGCGCTCACCGGGACCCGCAGCAACCACGACTCACCCGGGCGCGTGATGTACCCGGTGATCACGGCATTGACCAAGAACGAGCCACCGATGATCAGCAATCCGGCGAAGCTCCGGCCCAGGCGTGGCAGGAAACCGGCGCGATCGAGTTCCGGGACGTCCCATACGGACGCCATCGCGAGCTGTGCGGTCTGGGTGACGCCCTGGGCACCGTAGAGCAGGCCGAGCAGACCGACGACGAGACCGACCGTGCTGCCGTGCAAATGCGAGTTGCGGGCCGGGTTGAAGCTATCGCCGATGACCGGGAATTCATGCAGCGTCGAGAGAAAAGTCGAACCGAGGGAACGTTGCCCGACGAAGCCGAGCACGGTCACGACGATGAGCAGCAGCGGAAAGATCGCTGTGAAGCCGTACCAGGCCAAGCTGACCACTAGCAGGTTGGCGTTGTCGTCGCCGAACTTCTTCACGACCGCGTACGGGACAGCCGCAATCGCATGCCGCCGCTGCCAACGATCGGCCCAAGCAACCAGTCGGCGAAGCAGATCCATGGCGCAATCGTTCCCCAGAGATGCCGGCGCCACGCGCTGAGCGACCGAGTGGTCAGCGGCGGCCCACGACGGCACCGGCGACTTCGGCGACCTGACGGGCCGACAGAGATCGAGCCCGGCTCAGTGAACCGGGCGCGCGCAGGCCGGCGAGATGGATGTCGAGGAACCGTTCCCAGACCTGGGGCGCGAACTCGCTCGATGCTTCAACCAGGCCACGCATGGCCCAGATAAGCGCCATCACGTCGCCGGATGTCACGGCGGGGTCGATGGTTCCGGCGCGGAGGGCGGCGTCCGTCAATTCCTCGACCGCCGCTCGCGTTCGTCGCGCAGCTTCGCCATCGCTGCGTCGTTGCATGAGTAGGTGGGCGTATTTGGCATGTCCGGCGAAGCAGCGGCCGATGGCACGCAGGAACTCCTCGAGTCCGCCGCCGTCCTCCCGGCGGAGGGCCGCGTCTGCCGCGTGGGACACCTGCTCGATCGCGACACGTAGCAGCTCGTCGACGAGCGCGTCCTTTCCGCCGAAGTGGCGATAGACCGTGCCAATCCCGACCCCGGCACGGGCCGCGATCTCCTCGATGCACGCGTCCGAGCCACGCTCAGCTAGAACTTCGCGGGCGGCGTCCAGCACCCGGCCCCGATTGCGGGCCGCATCACTGCGACCCGTCGAGGCGTCCGTGGGCTGGCTCGTGCGGGTGTTCACCTCGCGCCTCCCGACTACTCGCTTCCGTCGCCGACCAACGTGCCGCCGGCCACGATGGCGAGCTCTGCGTGTTCCAGGTCGCTGTCGAGGATGTGTCGACGCGCCGTGGACGGAATCAGCAACCCGGTCGCCGCAGCCACCACGAGTCCGATTCCGACGATCAAGAATCCGATCGTGTACCCGGCCTCTTTAGGTAAACCGGACGACTGCAATTGCGAGGTGACGATGCTGGCCATGACCGCGGACCCGATGCTGCCACCGATTGAACGGATGTTGGCGTTCATGCCGCTGGCGACGCCGGTCTGACTCGGCGGTACGGCCGCGACGATCAGGGCGGACATGGCCGAGAAGGCCAGACCGAAACCAATGCCCATGACGCCGTTCGCGACGAACATCTCCCATTCGTGATCGTGCGCGAATGCCAGCAGGCCGAGACCGA
>JAFAWL010000443.1 GCA_019241805.1 Actinomycetota bacterium | reverse complement strand
AAAGCCGAGCCGAAGACCCCAGAGGACCGGTAGAACGAGCAGCAATACCCGCCGCGTCGAATTGCCGTGCCCGTTCGATGTGAGGAAGCACGCGACGGCGACGGCGACGAACAACAACCCCCAAGCGGTATCAATGACGCTGTGCTTGCCGGCGATCCGCGAGGCGATGAACGTGGCTATCAGCACGGCCAGCACGCCCAGGACCGACCAGGCCAAGCCGATCGACCACGCGGCGACGGGGAAGCCGGCGGCCGCGTGCATCAAGGCTGCGCCCAGGGACGCCGAGCCGGCATCCCGGATGTCCCGTTCTCGTCGCCGCGAACGGCCAGGATTTGATCGACGCCCATGCGTCCCTCCTCGAAGCTGAGCCCACCCCCGACGAGATATAGCCGCCACACCCGCGCCACTTCCTCGCCCACAAGGTTCACGAAACGGTCGTAGCGTTGCTCGAAGGTGCGGACCCACGCCGCGACCGTGCGCACGTAGTGCTCGCGCATCGCCTCGACGTCGCGGATCTCGAAACCGGCCGAGGCGAGGAAGCTCAGCGTGTCGGGCAGCGGCCGCATGTGCATGTCCGGTGCGATGTAGGCCTCGATGAACGCGCCCCCACCCGGCGCGGTGTCGGCCTGTCGCGACATCTGCTGAAGCAGCAGTCGACCGCCGGGCCGCAGATGGTCGAACAGTGCCTGCGCGAATCGGGGGTACTGCTCCTCGCCGACGTGCTCGCCCATCTCGATCGAGCTGATGGCGTCGTAGCGTTCGTCGGTCGGTATTTCGCGGTAGTCCTGTAATCGCACACCAACCTGGGCGGACAGCCCGCGATCGGCCAACCGTTTGGCAACGAAGTCCCGCTGCTGCGCGGATAGCGTTACGCCGGTCGCGTGTACGCCGTAGTACTCGGCGGCATGCAACACCAGCGCGCCCCAACCGCACCCGACGTCGAGCAGCCGCTGACCCGGGCGCAGGTCGAGCTTGCGACAGATTAGATCGAGCTTGTCCCGCTGGGCGTCGGCCAACGACTGGTCGGCGTCGCTGAAGTAAGCCGAGGAGTAGGCCATGGACTCGTCGAGCAACAACTCGTAGAACTCGTTGGACAGGTCGTAGTGGTGCGCGATCGCCGCCCGGTCACGCTCGCGGGTGTGTCGGCGGCCGACCAGACGGGCCTCCGATGCGGGCGGCCGTGGTGGCAGGCCGACAAGACCAAGCCTGACCGCCGCCCGGATCGCCGCGGTTCGCTGTCCCAGATCGAGGTGCACAGCACCCTGCGTTCCCCGACGGGCCGCGGACCAGGATTGGCGAAAGCCTTCGGCGAGTGATCCCTCGACTTCCAGATCACCGCTCACGTACGCACGGGCCAAGCCCAACTCGTTCGGACTCCACAGAAGTCGGCGCAGCGCGCGCCGGTTGCGCAGAACGAGCACCGGCCCGTGTTCAGGTCCGGCTTCGCTACCGTCCCACGCCCGCAGCCGGACAGGTAGTGCGATGCCGGTGACGTCGGACAGCACCCGCTCGAGGCGTGCCGCCACGGCATTGTCATCGGGCGATTCGGACACGGCGAACTCGCTCTCTGCGCCCTCAGGCGCGGCGGGACGTGCCACGACGGGCAACCCCTTGACGTAAAGGGCGATGCCGTGCCGCGCGATGCGGGCGCGGGTCAGCTGATTGACCAGCGGGGTGCGTATCACTGCCGCAGCCACCGTGCGAAGCGATACCGCTCGTCGTATGCCGCGCACGCTGGCCGTGAACGGCCGGCCATCCGGTCGATGCAGCGTGATCGTGATCGCCAGCCGCGCGTCGGGTTCGGGCACGCTCATCCGGTAGAAGCCGTCGACCGGGTAGAAGGGCGATACGTAGAAGCGCTTCTCGACCTCGGCCCGCCCGGCGTCGTCAGGCCGCACGAGATAGCGGTGCCGGCCCCCGTACGTGTTGTGCACTTCGGCGACGACCGCACGCACCGCACCGCACCGATCGTGACACCAATAGACGGTCAGTGGGTTGAACACGTATCCGAAGGCGCGGGCGCTGGTGAGCATCGTGATCCTGCCGTCATCGAGGTCGATGCCGTTCGCCGCGAGGTAACGATCGAGGTTTTCGCGCAGCCCTAGTGCCGCGTCGCCGACGTGGTCACGAGCGTCGAATCGCGCGATGAAGGGAATTCGTGGCAGTTCGTCCAGGTCGACGAACCACCAGTAGCTGCGGTGGCGCACGTCGTGAGGTACCGGAGTCTCGCGATGATGAACGACCTCGGTCCGATACAGCGCCGGCCTCACCAGTTCACCCCGAGCGCGGCGGCTGCCTCGACCCCTGAGCGGGCCCCGTCCTCGTGGAAGCCCCAGCCGTGATACGCACCGGCGTAGGCAACGCGGTGGCCGTTGAGGCTCGTGAGCCGGGCCCGCGCCGCGACCGACTCGGCCGTGTACACCGGGTGCTCGTAGGTCATCCGGGCCAACACCGTGTCAGGATCGACACTGTCCTCGCCGTTCAGCGTGACTACGTACTGCTCGTCGGTCTGCAGGCGTTGCAGTCGATTCATGTTGTAACTGACGTTGACGGTGGACGGAGTCGCTCGACAGCCGGGCAGGCGATAGTTCCACGACGCCTGGGCCCGGTGTGCGGTCGGGAGCACTCTGCGGTCGGTGTGCAGCAGCGTCGGATTGCGCGTGTAGGTGATCGCCCCCAGGACGGCCGATTCGGCCGGTAGGGGTTGTTCGAGGATGCGCAACGCTTGGTCGGGATGAGTGGCGAGCACCACGCCGTCGAAGTGGTGGACGGTGTCGGCGTCATCCCGTAGCTCGACGCCGTCCGATCGACGACGGATCGCCCGGACGGGCACCGAGGTGTTGACGGCGCTGAGGTCCTTGGCGACCTTCTCGACGTATCGAGCGGTACCGCCGACAACCGTGTACCAGGGCGGCGCACCGGTGACGGTCAGCATGCCGTGATTGGCCAGAAACATGAACAGGTAACGCGCCGGATACTCACCGGCCGCACTCGGGGCACAGGACCAGACGGCTGACACCAGGGGCGCGATGAAGTGCGCGGCGAAGTAGTGGGAAAAGCGCCCTTGCCGCAGGAACTGCGACAGCGTGGGGTCGGCGTCGCCGTCGAGCAGATGTCGGGCGCGGCGGTGGAATCGCTTGACCTCGGTGAGCATGTGCAG
>JAFAWL010000438.1 GCA_019241805.1 Actinomycetota bacterium | reverse complement strand
GGTAACGGACCGGGCCGGTCCGTGGCCGCCCGGCCACGAAGGAACCGCGCCGACCGTCGGTGCGGATGGTTCCGACCTCATCGTTGCGATCCGGGCCGAGGACGACCCGGCGGCCGACGCGGCGCTCCGGGTGGTCGACGACAGCTTGGCCGCGCGTACGCCCGGGCCGACGAGCCAGGAGCTGCCGCCGCGCACGATCGGTTCGGCGGTCCGCCGCCACGGCCCCGGCCTGGCCGTGATCTCCGTCCCCGGTCAGTACGCCTTCGCCGAAGCGATGGACGCGGTGGAAGCCGGCTGCGACGTCATGCTCTTTTCCGACAACGTGCCCGTCGAGCAGGAGGTGGTCCTCAAGGACACCGCGACGAAGCGTGGCCTGCTGGTGATGGGCCCCGACTGCGGCACCGCGGTCGTGGGCGGAATCGGGCTCGGTTTCGCGCACACCCTCGTCCCTGGCCCGATCGGGCTGATCGCCGCGTCGGGCACCGGCGCCCAGCAGGTGCTTTGCCTGCTCGACACGGCCGGCCTGGGCATCAGCGCGTGCCTCGGGGTGGGCGGACGGGACCTGTCCGCGGCCGTCGCCGGTCGGTCGACCATCGCCGCGTTGGCGGCCCTCGACGAGGACCCCGCTACCGAGCGAATCATGCTCATCTCCAAACCGCCGGCGCCCGAGGTGGCCGCCGCGATCAAGGCACGGAGCGGGTCGTTGCGCACCCCCGTGCACATCGCCCTCGTCTCGCCGACCAGCCCGGACCTCACCGCCGCCACCGAACAACTGTTGCGAGCATCCGGCCGTGACGTTCCCGAATGGCCGACCTGGTTTCCCGCCGGCGGATTGCCGACCGCTCGTCCGGGCCGGTTGAGTGGCCTGTTCGTCGGCGGGACGCTCTGCGACGAGGCGATGATCATCGCGACCGAGCGGATCGGGCCGATCCGCTCGAACATTCCGCTCGACGCCGAGTTACGGATCGATCCGCGGGCCGCGGCCGACGACCACGTCATGATCGATTTCGGCGACGACGAACTGACCGCCGGAAGGGCCCACCCGATGATCGATCCGTCGTTGCGGCGGCAGCGCATCACCCAGGATCTCGCCGACCCCGATGTCGCCGTCGTTCTCATCGATGTGGTCCTGGGCCACGGTTCGCACCCGAATCCCGCGGCCGACCTGGCCCCGGTGATCGCCCAGGCGCGGACCCCGGTCGTGGTCAGCCTCATCGGTGCGGCGGCCGACCCGCAGGGGCGCGACGGCCAGGCCGAGACGCTGCGCGCGGCCGGCGCCTACGTGTTCGCCTCCAACGCCGCAGCCACTCGATTCGCGTGCGAGCTCGTCGGGACGCGTCCGTGACCGCGCTGTTACGCGCCGAGCCGCGCCTGATCACCGCCGGGGTCGATCTGTTGGCCGAAGCCGTCGAAGCCCAAGCGGCGGACGTCGAACGCGTCCAATGGAGTCCACCGATGGCAGGCAGCGCGTCGGATCTCGCGCTGGTCATGGCCGATCAGCGGCGGGATTCGGCCAACGCGCTCGCGCTCGAGCGGCTGCTGGCCGTGCGCGCTCACCTCGTCGACGTCGTACCCGCCCGCGAGGCACTCGGGCTCGGCCGCGCTGACGTCCTGCACGCGGGTCCTCCCCTCGACTGGGACCGCGCGTCCGGACCGATGCGCGGTGCCTTGATGGGAGCCGCCGTGTACGAAGGCCTGGCGCCGGACCCCGACACCGCGACCCAACTGATCGCCGGCGGCGGACTGCACCTCGACCCGTGCCATCACCACCACGCCGTCGGACCGATGGCGGGCATCGTGACGCCGTCGATGTGGCTGTTCGTGATCGAGGACCGGTCCAGCGGGCGGCGCACGTACTGCTCGCTCAACGAGGGCTTGGGCAAGGTGCTCCGCTACGGCGCCTATTCGGCCGAGGTGATCGAGCGGCTGCATTGGATGTCCGACGTACTCGGTCCACTGATGCAGCAAGCCGTACGGACGGCCGGTCCAATCGAGGTCACCGCGATCCTCGCGCAGATGGTGCAGATGGGCGACGAGGCCCACAACCGCAATCGGGCCGGGACGTTGATGCTGCTGCGCGACCTGTTGCCGTCGCTGGTCTCTACGGACGCGGCATCGTCGGACATCGCCGACGCCGCCCGCTTCATCGGCGCCAACGATCACTTCTTCCTCAATCTGGCGATGCCGGCGTGCAAGCTCGCCCTCGACGCCGCTCGGGACATTCCCGGATCCACCATGGTGGTTGCGATGGCCCGGAACGGAACCGATTTCGGCATCCAGGTGTCTGGCACCGGCGATCGATGGTTCACCGGCCCCGCCCAAGTCCCGGACGGATTGTTCCTCGGCGACTTCGGCCCGGACGACGCCAATCCCGACATCGGTGATTCCGCCATCACGGAGACCGGCGGACTGGGCGGCTTCGCCATGGCGGCCGCACCGGCGATCGTGCGCTTCGTCGGCGGCACTGTCGCCGACGCGTTGGACAACACCCGCCGGATGTACGAGATCACGCTGGCCGAGCACACCCAGTACCTCGTACCCGCGCTGGACTTCCGCGGTACGCCGGTCGGCATCGACGTCACCCGGGTGGTTCGCACCGGCATCCTGCCGCAGATCAACACCGGCATGGCCGGCAAGATCGCCGGCACCGGTCAGGTGGGCGCCGGACTCGTCACCCCGCCGCCGGAAATCTTCCCGGATGCCCTTTCCGCACTGGCCACCCTGGCCACCGACCACGCCTAAGCTGGAGCGACGTGAGCACCGTTCTCCAGTCCGACCTCGTCGCCGACGTCACGCGCGACGAGTCCGCCCTGCGCCGGTTTCTCGCCGGCCTACCCGGTGTCGACCAAGTCGGCGCCGAACAGCGCGCGGCGT
>JAFAWL010000422.1 GCA_019241805.1 Actinomycetota bacterium | reverse complement strand
TTGCGGTGGGTCGGCGCGCGCTCATACGGCATCTACCTATGGCATTACCCGGTCATCGTGTTGACCAGCCACGGCGGCATCTCGGTTCCGTCCCCGGCGCGCTCGTCGCTGCAGGTCGGCGTCACCCTGCTGCTGGCTGCCCTGTCGTGGCGATTCGTCGAACAACCGATCCGCGACGGCGCGCTGCGGCGCCTGTGGGCACGCAGGCAGTCCTGGGGTTGGTTCTCGGGGTTGTCCGGCTGGCGGGTCGTCGGCATCACGATGTCCGTCGCCGTCGTGGTGACGGCCTGCGTAGGTATGAGCTCCGGTCAGACCCGGGCCAGCGCTTCGGCCGGGCAGCCCACGACTGTGCCACCGGCCCGGCCGGCGTTCGCCCCGCTGACGACACCGCTGCGCCCGTCGTCCACGGCTGTCTCGTCATCGGCGGTGCCTGCGCCATCGTCGCCGTCATCGTCGGGCGCTTCGACGCCGGCGAGCTCGAGCGCACCGACACCGTCCGCCGCCGCAGCACCTCCACCGGCAACCACGACCTCCTGCACGAGCGTCGTGCACATCGGCGACTCGACCTCCGAAGGCATGATCTCGCCGAGTTACCTGGCCGACCCGGCGCTGCGTCTGGACGCGCAATACGCCCGTGTCGGCGTGACGAAGCAAAACCTTCAGGTCGTTGGCGGCACCTCCGTGCTGGAAACGGCCGCCGCCGGCGAACAGAACGCGGCCCAGATCGCTCAGCAGATCAAGGCGAGCGGTTACAACGGGTGCTGGGTGATCGCGTTAGGCACCAATGACACCGCCGACGTCTACGTCGGCAGCGTGCTCGATCGCGCCGGTCGGGTCGCCCGCATGATGTCGATCATCGGCGACCAACCGGTGATCTGGGTTTCGGTCAAGTCGCTGCGCGCCAGTGGGCCGTACTCGAACGCGAACATGCAGCTCTGGAACCAGGCGCTGCAGCAAGGTTGCGCGAAGTACCCGAGCATGCGGATCTACGACTGGGCCTCGGTCGTGCAGGATTCCTGGTTCGGCAGCGACCAGATCCACTTCACGTCGGCCGGCTACGCCCAGCGCGGCCACCTCATCGCCGACTCGCTCGCGCACGCCTTTCCGGACGGCGGCGCGCCGTCGGCCGGCTGCACCGTCACCTGAGCGTCCTCGCCTCAAGCCAGGGCATGACCGAGCCACCACCCCACGGCGGCGAGGCCTATTCCCGCGACGAGCGTTCCGACCACGTTGGCGACGGCGAGCCTCGCCGCGCCCCGTCGGGCCAAGCGCATCGTCTCGAAGCTGAACGTCGAATACGTCGACAACGCACCACAGAAGCCGGTGGCGAGCAGGGTCGCGACGAGATGGTCGACATGGTCGCCCGCGCCGGCGACGACCCCGAGAATCAGGGATGCGACGACGTTGACCGTGAACGTCCCCCACGGGAACAGCGATGCGTGTCGCGCCTGCACGGCCCGATCGGTGAGGTATCGAGCCGGCGCGCCGACAGCGGCACCGAGCACGACCATGAGCACAGTCATCGGGCTACCTCCGCCGCGACCGCGTCCCCTCCCGCGAGCCAGCTCGACCCGAGCCGTCCGGTGAGTGCCCAGCCGACCCATACCGCGACCGCGCCGCCGATGACCGTCGCCGTCAGGTAGATCGCCACGGTTGCCACCCGATCGGCGGCCAGCAGCTGGCGTACGTCGAGCGCGAACGTCGAATAGGTCGTGTAGCCACCGAGAATTCCGACGCCTGCGAACGGGCGTATCAATCGGTGGGGACTCTCGGTGAGCTCGGACAAGACCATCATCAAGGCACCGATTAGCAGGCACCCGCTCACGTTGATGATCAATGTCGACCACGGGAAGGCGCTCGTCCCGTGCGGCACGCCCACCGCGAGGCCGTAACGCGCGACGGAACCGAGAACGCCGCCGACGGACGTCGCCGCTACCAAGTCCCATTCGCGGGCAGCGGTCTCGACGAGCTGGGCCGGATCGTGCAGATCGACGTCTGGGTCGACGATGCCGCCCGGTTCGTTGCCGGCCGGTTCGTTGCCGGCCGGTTCGTTGCCGGAGTGGTCGCCGTTCGGAGCGTTCGGAGTCACGTCGCTACCTCCATCGGAATCGAGGTAGGGACCGTTGGTGGCGATCGCTTCGACGCGAGGTCCACGTTGGACGGCGAGCCCCTCCGCCGTGCTGTGAGCCTAGCTGATCGGTCCGGCGAAACTGTCAGACCGTCCCGATAGCGTTCGGCCGTAGTCAACGAATCGTCGGGCGGGAGTGGGGCGAATATGCTCAGCGGTGCGGCTCGCCTGGTGCTGTTCATGTCCTCCTACGCGCCGCTGCTCGTCTTGTTTGCATTGCTCGACTCGTTCGGACGAGGGTGGCCGAGCATCCTGTGCGCTGCCGTCGCCGCGGCAAGCGTGCTCGCCCTGGTCGGCATGTGGTTGCTGTTCCAGCAGTCGGCCGGCGACTGGCAGCAACTTCGGTCGAGCC
>JAFAWL010000168.1 GCA_019241805.1 Actinomycetota bacterium | reverse complement strand
GTGCGCGAGATGGACATGCGCTACGAAGACATGGAGGCCAGCGGCGTTCGGCACATCGACGATTTCAACCGCAAGGTCGCCAACGGTGAACTGGTAGCTCCGCCGGGATCGGAGCGGGTCTACAGCGCCTACCCCTATCTACTGGTGATCGTCGACGAGTTGGCGGACCTGATGATGGTGGCCCCTCGTGACGTCGAGGACGCCGTCGTGCGGATCACCCAGCTTGCGCGCGCCGCCGGAATTCACCTCGTGATCGCGACGCAGCGTCCTTCCGTTGATGTCGTCACCGGCTTGATCAAGGCGAACGTCCCGTCCCGACTGGGCTTCAAGACCTCGTCGTTGGCGGACTCCCGCGTCATCCTGGACCAGCCGGGTGCCGAGAAGCTGCTCGGCAAGGGGGACGGCCTGTTCCTGCCCATGGGCGCGTCCAAACCCGCCCGTATCCAGGGTGCATTCGTGACCGACGCCGAGATCCACGCGATCGTCGCCCATTGCAAGGAGCAGTTGCAGCCCTCCTACCGGGCCGACGTCACCGCGCCGCAGGTGGCCAAGAAGGAGATCGACGAGGACATCGGTGACGACCTTGACCTGTTCCTCTCGGCGGTCGAGCTGGTCGTGTCGACCCAGTTCGGCTCGACGTCCATGCTCCAGCGCAAGCTGCGGGTGGGCTTCGCCAAGGCTGGGCGCCTGATGGACCTGATGGAGTCCCGCTCGATCGTCGGCCCGTCCGAGGGATCGAAGGCGCGCGAGGTCCTGGTCATGCCGGACGAACTGGCCGGGCTGCTGTACGCGCTGCGCAACGGTGGCTCCGCCGAGGATCTCGTCGAAGCCGAAGCGGACGACGATGACGCTGACGATGACGCCGACGAGTCGGATGATTCGGCTGACGATTCCGCGTCATGAGCGAACCGCCGGTCACCTACTGGCCAAGTCCTTGCTAAGCCGGGCCCTTACTGCCAGAAAATGACTCAGCGGACGGATCGACCCCCGTCGACCCGTCCGCTGATCTACTGTCGTGCGCGGTTGTCAGCCCCGCCGGTGCCGCGCCTTGTAGAACATGCGATGGAAACTGAGCAGGGCCCGCCCGACACCACGGTGCTTTCCGGCCCAATCCTCGCCCAGACGAGCGGTTTGACCAGACCAGCCGACGAAGGTGTCGACCTGATTGGCTGCACTCATTCCTTCTCACCCCCAGGTTCCGTAGCGAAGCTAGCGTCTGGAGCGCCCGTCCCCCGGCAGGCGCGCGGTGTGGCGTGGCGTAATTAAAGAGACCAGTGGGTCAGATGTGATTTGAGGGTGACCCGTCATCCAGCTGGAGCAACATGCGGGTGTTGCCCAGGGTGTTGGGTTTGACGTACTCCAGCCCGAGGAACTCGGCGACGCCCGGATCGTAGGAGCGCCGTAGGGCGTCGTAGGTGTCCGGATCTACCGGCGTCCCCTCGATCTCGCGGAAGCCGTAGCGCGAGAAGAAGCCGGTATGGAAGGTGAGCGCGAACAAACGCGACAGGCCGAGTTCACGGGCGGTGTCGACCAGGCTGTGCAGTAGGGCCGCGCCGATCCGCTGACCGACGAGGTCCGGACGGACGGCCAGGGTGCGGATCTCGCCGAGGTCGGCCCACAGCACGTGCAAGGCACCGCAGCCGACCAACTCGCCGTCGAGTTCGGCCACCCGAAAATCCTGCACGTCCTCGTACAGCGAAACCAGCTCTTTGGCCAAAAGCTTGCGGCCCGAACCGGCGTAGACGTCGACGAGCGCCTTTACGGCGGGCACGTCGGCCGTGCGGGCTCGTCTGACCACCGGGTTCACGATCGATCACGCTATCGACACCGCGGACGCCGGTCACCTAGCAGTGCCGTTGACCCGGCACAGCTGTCTCGGCCGTACACGCAGGGCACGTACGAGCTACGCGGGTACCCTTCGAAGGTGCCCGATCCCGCGTCCGCGTCGCGTTCCGTCGCTCTGGTGACGCTCGGGTGCGCCCGTAACGAGGTCGACTCAGAAGAGCTCGCGGCGCGGCTCGAGGACGGTGGTTGGACGCTCGTCGACGGTGCTGACGCGGACGTCGTCGTGATCAACACCTGCGGTTTCGTCGAGTCGGCCAAGAAGGACTCGATCGACACCGTGCTCGCCGCCACCGACACCGGCCGCAAGGTCGTCGCCGTCGGCTGCCTGGCCGAACGGTACGGGCGAGAGCTGGCCGATGCGCTGCCCGAGGCCGACGCCGTCCTCGGCTTCGAAAGTTACGGATCCATCGCTGATCGGCTCGACGACGTACTCGCCGGCCGGGTGATCGACCCGCACGCGCCGGTCGACCGCCGCACGCTGCTGCCGCTGGCCCCGATCGCGCGGCGCGTCACCGTCGCGGACGTCGCCGTCCCCGGTCATGCCTGGTTACCGGGCCGACGGGCCCGTCGGCGTCTTTCCGGCGGCGCCACCGCCTACCTGAAGCTCGCATCCGGATGCGATCGCCGCTGCACGTTCTGTGCGATCCCGTCCTTCCGGGGCTCGTTCGTCTCGCGAGACCCCTCGGACGTGCTGGCTGAAGCCCGTTGGCTTGCCAGCACCGGCGTGCGTGAGCTGGTGCTGGTCAGCGAGAATTCGACCTCCTACGGCAAGGATCTCGGTGATCTGCGTAGCCTCGAACGCCTGCTGCCCCAACTCGCTGCGATCGAAGGCATCGAGCGGGTGCGCGTCTCGTATCTCCAGCCGGCCGAGCTTCGTCCCGGCTTGCTCGAGGCGATCGCCACCACTCCCGGGGTCGCCGCTTACTACGACCTGTCCTTCCAACACGCGAGCCCGGCCGTGTTACGCCGGATGCGCCGCTTCGGCTCCCGGGCCGCCTTCCTCGATCTGCTCGGACGGGCTCGGGAGATGGCGCCCAGCGCAGGCGCTCGCAGCAATGTCATCGTCGGTTTCCCGGGTGAGACCGAAGCCGATCTGGATGAGTTGCTGGCCTTCCTGTCGCAGGCCCGGCTCGATGCCATCGGGGTCTTCGGGTACTCCGATGAGGACGGCACGCCGGCGGCCGAATTCCCTGACAAACTGCCGCCCGAGGAGATCGCGCGTCGCCTCGAGGTGGTCAGCGCACTGGCCGACGAATTGGTCAGCCAGCGGGCCGAAGAACGAGTCGGGGAGAAGGTCGCGGTGCTCGTCGATGACGCGCCTGACGCCGAGATCGTCGGTCGGGCTGCCCATCAGGGTCCGGACGTCGACGGGACGACTGTCCTGTCCGGCGTTCGGTTCGCGCGCCCCGGCGCGTTCGTCGAGGCCGTCGTAATTGACACAGACGGCGTCGATCTGGTGGCCGAAGCGATCGGAACCTCATGGTGACCGCCCGGTCGACACCGACCGATTCCATCTCCGACACGGCCGCTTCGGCGTCGGCGTGGAATCTGCCCAACGGGCTCACCGTGTTGCGGCTGGTACTCGTACCGGTCTTCGCGGTGCTGCTCGTGCACGCCGACGGTGACGACACGGCCTGGCGTATCTGGGCCTGCGTCACCTTCGCCGTTGCGTCGATGACGGATCGTCTGGACGGCGAGCTCGCGCGCAAGCGGGGTCAGGTGACCGAATTCGGCAAGCTTGCCGATCCGATCGCCGACAAGGCCCTCATCTCCACCGCGCTGATCGGCCTGTCGGCCATGGGTCGCCTGTGGTGGTGGGTCACCGTCGTCATCGTGGTGCGCGAGGTCGGCGTGACGATGCTGCGGTTCTGGGTGATACGGCACGGCGTCATCGCGGCCAGTCGGGGCGGCAAAGTGAAGACGCTGCTGCAGTCGATCGCGATTGGCCTCTACGTCCTGCCGCTGGCCGGCTGGCTGCACGACATCGCGGTGGTGATCATGCTGGCGGCGGTTGTGCTGACCTTGGTGACGGGGGTCGACTACGTGATTCGGGCGGTGCGGCTACGCCGATCCGACCGTGCCATCGCGTGACCGTCGCCCCGGCCGAGCTGAGCCGGCTGCACGATCAACTGCGCCAACTATCGGCGACCGTCGCGGTCGCGGAATCGCTCACCGGAGGGCTGCTCTGCGCCACCCTGACCCGGACACCGGGTGCTAGTAGCACTGTCCGCGGTGGCCTGGTCGTCTACGCCACCGAGCTGAAGGCGACATTGGCCGGCGTCCGGCCCGAGCTCCTGGGCGAGCGTGGCCCGGTCGACCCGGACGTCGCGCTGGAGTTGGCCCGGGGAGTGCGGCAACGGCTTGGCGCGACGTTCGGTCTGGGCGTCACCGGCGTTGCCGGACCAGATCCGCAAGGCGGCCAGCCGGTGGGCACCGTGTTCGTGGCCGTCGCGGGCCCTGAAGAATCGACCGTCGCCGAGCGTGCGTTCACCGGCGACCGGGACGAGATCCGAGAAGCGGCGGTCGAGGGGGCCGTGGCGCTGTTAAATCGGGAATGCGGACGGTTGATTACAGCGTTACGTTTGCCGTGAGCAGACACACATCAATGGGCGGGACGCACATCGGCCCGACGGGTATCGTGGTCGTCCCACCAGCCGAACCACCGTTGTGTCGCTCGGGATCCGCGAGAAGCGCAGCAGAGGGAGGTCCGCCATGGCCGTGCTCCGTCAAGTAGTCGGCGAGACCCTGCGCGCCCTTCGGTTGCGGCAGCGGCGCACCCTGCGCGAGGTCTCCGCGACCGCTCGCGTCAGCCTGGGTTATCTGTCCGAGGTCGAAAGGGGACAGAAGGAGCCGTCCTCGGAGTTGCTTGCGGCTATCTGCTGTGCGTTGGACGTCGAGCTGTCCGAGCTGTTCCGCGAGGTTTCCGACACGTTGTACCGCGAAGAGCGCCTGTCTCGCCGTGGTTTGTCGGCGACGGGCAGCACGCACGCCCGGATGACGCCCGCCGCGCCACCTGTCGAGGGCGGGGTTCAGGTGCGGACGCTGCCGACGGTTGCCGCCTGAGACTGCAGTCGCCTCCCGCGCGTCGTCCCGGTCGGCCCCGGTCCGGCCGGTAGCGTCCGGATGCATGGCAGAGACCGTGCCCGGCGGCCGTTCGGCCGATCCGTTGTTCGACACCCTGTTCCGTGGGACCGCTCCGGTACCGCTCGCCGCGTCGGCCGCGCCGGTGCGCGTCGGCGGCACGCGATCGCGGGCCGGCAATGCGATGAGTCGTACCCGCGATGCGCTGATGGCGGGCGCGGCCCGGGCGGTCGAGGCGAACGGAACCAAGATCTCCATGTCGCAGGTGGCGGCCTGCGCGGGTGTCGCAAAGGCGACGCTGTACAACCACTTCCGAACTCGTGACGCCGTTCTCGGAGCCCTGCTCGACCACGAGGTCGAACGATTCGTCGCCGAATTCGCCGGACAATCGCCGGAGGAGGCGCTGACCGGAGCGGCCGTCGCGATCGCCCAGCATCCGTTGGTGCGTGCGCTGGCCCGCGTCGAGCCCGCCACCTTGAGCGCGGTCGCTCGCGTCGAACTTCGGACAGCGGCCTGGCGCAGCGCGCTGGTGGCGGTACGCGAGAACCTGGCCGGTGCTGGGTTGGGCGGCGAGCGCATCGTGCTGCGCTGGCTCGCGTCGTTCCTGTTGACGCCCGCTGATCCGCGAGCGGTGGCAGAGGACGTTGGGATCCTGCTCGCCGGCCTGCCACCCTGTACGGCTACGGCCGATGCCCGCTCAGCCTGAGCGGCCTACCGATGGATTCCTGTTGATCGCGCGGCGGCGCCGGGACCGGTCAGCGGCGGTCATCTGCTCGGCGTGACACGATGGATGCCGGACGCCGGCCCACCGGGCTGACAGGAGGACGCACCATGGCCAAGCCGAACCCGATCGTTCGCGCGTGGAAGTACATGACTGCCTGGTCGAACGCGAAGCTGGACGAAAAGGCCGATCCGAAGATCCAGATCCAGCAGGCCATCCAAGACGCTCAGCAGCAGCACGAACAGCTCGTGCGGCAGGCGGCCAACGTCATCGGCAACCAGCGGCAGCTGGAGATGAAGCTCGACCGCCAGCTCGGTCAGGTCGAGACGCTCACGGCCCAGGCGCGGCAGGCGCTCGTGTTGGCCGACAAGTCACGGGCCGAGGGTGACGAGGCGAAGGCAACCGATTTCGAGCAAACGGCTCAGGCCCTGGCCAATCAGCTGGTCAGCGCCGAGCAGTCCGTGCAGGACTTGAAGAATCTGCACGACCAGTCCCTCGCCGCGGCGCAGCAGGCTCGCGAAGCGGTGCAGAACAACTCGATGCTGCTCCAGGAGAAGCTGGCTGAGCGGACGAAACTGCTAAGCCAGCTGGAGCAGGCCAAGATGCAGGAAACCGTGTCCGCGTCGCTTCAACAAATGAGCGAGATGGCCGCGCCGCGCAACACCCCCTCGCTAGAGGAGGTTCGCGACAAGATCGAGCAGCGGTACGCGACGGCCCTGGGGCAGGCGGACCTGGCATCGAACACGATGGGCGGCCGGATGCTCGAGGTGAGGCGGGCCACGATCAACCTCGAGGGTTCCGCGAGGTTGCAGGAGATCCGGGCGTCGCTGAGCGCCGAGAAGTCGCAGGCGGCGGTCGGCGGCGGCGCGGAGGCCCAGCCCGCCATCGGTGCAGCCGGCTCGCCCGATGCGGCCGCCCCGGCTGCCGGAGGCGTGACCAACGACGCCGTCACGCCGGAGGCGTGACCAACGAGCGGCCACCGCGGAGCGTGCGGCCTCACAGCGGGCCACCCGCTAGCTGAGGCCGCCCGGCGTTGGAGCCTCTGCCGTCGGCTGGCACGTCGGGCACCAATACGTGATCCGTTGTTGTGGCGGCGTGCCCTGCTCGGCCGAGCGTATCGGCGAGCCACAGCGACGGCACGGTTGTCCGCCGCGGCCATAAACCCAGTGCTCCTGGCCGCGGCCGGTGAGCCCCGTCGTCGATTGCTCGGGATGATCTCGATTGGCCCTTAGTAGTCGGTAAGCCGTTGTCGTCATCGTGCTCAGGTCAGCGACCGCTCCGGTCGGGGCCCATGGATTGACCCGTTCGACGAACAGGATCTCGGCCTTGTACATGTTGCCGATGCCGGCGAGATTTCGCTGATCGAGCAACGCCTCGCCGATGGGCCGTTCGGGTTCGCGCAGCAGCCGCTCGCGCGCCTTCTCGGGATTCCAGTCGCTGCCGAGCAGGTCAGGGCCCAGGTGACCGACCAGCAGGTGCTCGTCCACGGTGTGCACGAGGCGCAACTCGTGGACGCGGTAACCCGCGGCCAGCCACTCGGCGTTGCCCAGCAGCGCTCGTATCTGGAACGGCGGCCGACCCCGCGGGCCGGCCGCCGACCGGGTGATCCGCCAGGAACCGTCCATCTTGAGGTGGCTGTGCAGGGTCAATCCGCTGTCCAGGCGGGCCAGCAGATGCTTGCCGCGGGAAAGCACCTCGGTGATCGTGTCGCCCCGGCGATCGGCCAGCGCCATCGAGGGCACGCGGAGATCGAACGTGGTGAGCGGCCGCCCGCGCAGGGCCTGGTCGAGGCGGTGCGCGGTGAGCCATACGGTGTCGCCCTCAGGCATGGTTAGCGCCGTAGCCGCAGCCCGCGCGGCGTCGGGCGGAAACCGGCCGCTTCAAGCGCCGCGCCAAGGGCCGAGGCGCCGATCGGTGCGCCGTCAGCCCGCTCGACCGAAAGCCGCCCGAGCAATCCGTCGTGCACCGCCAGCGCCAGCGCGTCGGCCGCCGGCTGCAGGACGGCGGGGTCGTCGGCGAACGACAGCAGACTGCGCCCACCTCGCTCCACGTAGAGCACGCAGGCCCCGTCGACGAGTACGACCAGCGCGCCGGCCTTCCGGGTGGGTTGATGGCCGCGTCGTGCCTTGCCGCCCTCGGTCGCTTGTTCGCCTTCCTCGAGGAGCAACGCCGGATTCGATCCGGGATTCGGCCAAGCCAATGACGCGCCGTAGGGATTGCCCGGATCGGTCGCGGCGAGCACCATCGTCGCCGCGGCATTGCCTGACGCCGGCTGCGCGACCGCCGCCTGCTCGACCTCCATCTGCGCCGCCCGGAGCCGATCGACTGCTCCCGGCAGCGCGAATTGTGCGGCACCCAGTCCGTCGACGAAGTAGCCGCGACGCGTCCGACCGGACTCTTCGGCGGCTTTCAAGACCGGGTAGACCGTCGAGAAGCCGCCGGGTAGGCGCTCGGCTACCACGTCGGCTCGGGTGAGTACCCCGTATCGGTCCAGCAGCGCCTCGGCCGCGGCGACCGCGCGGAGGGTCGCGTCGTCAGAGCGAGCCGGCACTCTCGACCATCGGCCGCTCATCGCTCGACCACTTCGACCCGGTGCCGGGTTGTCCCGCCGGGCGACGAGGCCGGAATACCGGCCGTATCGAGCCCTGGGTGTGCGAGGCCGCCGCGGATGAGCCGCCCGGGTCGGGCCGTCAAGCAGCGCCCGAACGGGAGCCAAAGTGTCGTTGGTCAGCCAACCGGCCCAAACGAGATCCCACATGGCCTGACTGACCTGCTCGTCGGTCACGGTCGTTACGGTTTGGGTCAAGGCCTCGCGCATGCGCGCGGAATCGACTAACGCCCGGAAGAACAGTGCCTGCGCACCGTCCAGGTCACTCATCAGAGCTAAGTGGATATTTGACAGCTCAGGTGTGACGATTTCGGGAAGCAGGAGGTCGGCCGCCTCGGTCGGGGCGAGCACGAGCCAGCCATCGGCGGCGCCGAGCGATCCGGCTCCGGCCCACACCACGTCGCCGGCCAGCGTCAGCTCGTCGAGCATCGCCGGGACGTAGTCGGCCACGCGCATCGGAAGGATCAGAGTTTCCAGTGCGCTGGCTGCCAGCGGTGCTCCGGCCAGCTGCTCGACCGCACGTAGCACGCCATCGACGCCGCGCAGCGGCGAACTGCGCACACCGATGTTTTGCCAGGCCGGCCGGAAGCGCGCCAGTGTGCGGTGGTCGACCGCCTCGACCTCCTTGCGCAGCGCGGCAAGCGAGCGACGACGGATCAGGCGCAGTACTTCCCGATCGCACCACTCGCTGCCTTGCCGACCGGGCCGGAACTCGCCCGTGAGCACTCGGCCACCGGCGCGAAGACGTTCGAGTGCGTGCATCACGACCGCCGCACCCAGGCCGAGCCGGGCGGCGAGATCGTCGGCATGGAACGGCCCGTGCGTACGGGCATATCGCGACACCAGATCGCCGAGCGGGTCGGCGACCGGCTCGGTGAAGGCCTCGGGCACACCGATCGGCAACGCCGTTCCCAGGGCGTCTCGCATCCGGCCGGCGTCCTCGATCGCACACCATCGTTGCTCGCCGGCGACCCTCACGCGGATCACTCGACGGGTCGCCTCCAGGTCGGCGAGTTCCGCGGGCGTCGCGCCCCGGGCCAGCGCTTCCGCCGTACTCAGATCGCCCACCCCGCGTAGCAGGTCATGGACGCCGTCGATACCGTGGGCGCGTCGGTCCGGCGCCAGTCGCTGCAGTTCCTGTTCGACCGAGTCGATGGAGTCGGTGTCCAGCAAGTCCCGCAGCTCGGTCGATCCGAGTAGTTCGGCCAGCATTGCCGGATCGAGCGAGAGGGCCTGCGCCCGTCGTTCGGCCAGCGGCGCGTCGGCCTCATAGAGGAACATGCCGACGTAGCCGAACAGCAGCGATCGGGCGAACGGTGAAGCCGTCGGCGTCTCGATGTCTATCAGCCGGATCGTTCGTGCGTCGATGTCGCGCATTATTTGCGTCAGCCCGGGCAGGTCAAACACGTCCTGCAGGCACTCGCGCATCGCTTCGAGAACGATCGGGAAGTCGGAGTACTCGCTGGCGACCTGCAACAGTTGGTTGGCGCGCTGACGTTGTTGCCAGAGCGCCGTTCGGCGTCGTGGATCCCGCCGGGGCAAGAGCAGTGCCCGCGCCGCGCATTCGCGGAACCGGGAGGCGAACAGAGCGGAGCCGCCGACCTCCTCGGTGACGATTCGGCTGATCTCCTCCGCATCGAAGGCGACCAGATCGGCGCTCGGGGGTTCGGCGTCGGTGTCGGGCAACCGAACGACGATGCCGTCGTCGGAGTGCATCGACTGCGCGGCCAGCCCGTAGCGCTCACGCAGCCGGGCCGTGATCGCCAGCGCCCAGGGCGCGTTGACCGGCGCGCCGAACGGCGAGTGCACCACCAGTCGCCAGTCACCCAACTCGTCCCGGAAACGCTCGACCACGAGGCTACGGTCATCGGGGACACGACCCGTGGCCTCGCGCTGTTCGACCAGGTAGCTCTGGAGGTTCGCCGCGCCCCCGTCGTCCAGCCCGGCTCGGCGAGCACGATCGAGCGCCTGTTCCGGCGTCGTGTGCGAAACCTCACGCAGAAACGCCCCGAGCGCCCGTCCCAACTCCACCGGCCGGCCGGGGGCGTCGCCTTTCCAAAAGGGCATCCGTCCGATCTCACCCGGCGCGGGCGACACGAGGACGCGATCATGCGTGATGTCCTCGATGCGCCACGAGGAGGAGCCGAGCAGGAACACGTCCCCGACCCGCGACTCGTAGACCATCTCCTCGTCCAGTTCACCGACCCGACGAGCCGTGCCCTCGGCGCCCGCCATGAACACACCGAAAAGCCCGCGGTCGGGAATCGTCCCGCCGCTGGTGACGGCCAGGCGCTGCGCGCCGCCGCGGGCCGTCAGCTCGCCGGTCAGCCGATCCCAGACCAGCCGAGGCCGCAGCTCAGCGAACGCATCCGACGGGTAGCGGCCGGCCAACATGTCCAGTACGGCCTCCAGGGCCGATCGAGGCAATCCGGCGAACGGCGCCGCCCGCTGGACGAGGCGATCCAACTCGTCGACAGTGATCGGCTCCATCGCGACAATGCCGACGATCTGCTGAGCGAGGACGTCGAGCGGGTTGCGCGGGTAGCGCATGCTCTCGATCTGCCCGGCCCGCATTCGTTCGGCGACCACAGCGCACTCGACGAGATCGCCGCGATACTTCGGAAAGATCACGCCGTGCGACACGGCGCCGACCTGGTGGCCGGCTCGGCCGACCCGTTGCAGGCCGGAGGCGACCGATGGCGGTGCCTCGACCTGGACGACGAGATCGACCGCGCCCATATCGATTCCCAGCTCGAGAGAGGACGTGGCGACCACTGCGGGCAGGCGGCCCGCCTTGAGTTCCTCCTCGACTATTGCGCGCTGCTCGCGTGACACCGATCCGTGGTGAGCGCGTGCTACGACCGCCGCTGCTGCTCCGCCCTTACCGGAACCGCCCATCAGTTGAGCCGGCGCCCGGCCCGGCATCGTCTCGGCATCCAGTAGGTGGGGAACTGGCGGATCGAGTCGTTCCACCGCCAGTTCGTTCAACCGGGCGGTGAGCCGTTCGGCCAGTCGACGAGAATTGGCGAACACGATCGTCGAACGGTGCTGCTCGATCAGGTCGAGCACCCGTTCCTCGACGTGCGGCCAGATCGAGGCCCGACGTTCGGCCCCGGCAGCGGCTCCGGACAAGTCGCCGTTCGGCTCGCCCAGCTGTGACATGTCCTCGACCGGCACCACCACGTCGAGGTCGAACGTCTTGGCCACCGGCGGTGCGACGACCTCGACGGGCTGGCTGCCGCCCAGGAACGTCGCGACCTCGCCGACCGGTCGCACGGTGGCCGACAGACCGATGCGCTGGGCCGGCTGATCGAGCAGGGCATCCAGCCGTTCCAGACTCAAAGCCAGGTGCGCGCCCCGCTTGGTGGAGCAGACCGAGTGCACCTCGTCGATGATCACTGTCTGGACCCCGCGCAACGCCTCGCGGGCGTTCGCGGTGAGCAGTAGGAACAGCGACTCGGGAGTAGTGATGAGGATGTCGGCCGGTCGGCGGGCGAACAACCGGCGCTCATCGGCGCTGGTGTCGCCCGACCGCATCGCGACCGTGATGTCGGGTGGCGGCAGCTGCAAGCGCTGCGCGGCCTGCCTGATCCCGGCCAGCGGCGAGCGCAGATTGCGCTCTACGTCGACGGCCAGCGCCTTCAGCGGACTGACGTAGACGACCCGGCAGCGCCGCAGTGGATCGCTCGGCACCGGCTCACTGGCCAGCTGATCGAGCGCCGAGAGAAAGGCGGCGAGCGTCTTACCCGAGCCGGTAGGTGCGACGACCAGCGTGTGCCGACCAGCGCGGATCGATTGCCACGCGCCCACTTGCGCCGGCGTCGCCGCGGCGAAGGCGCCTTCGAACCACGCCTGAGTCGCCGTCGAGAATCCCGGTGGCGTCGGCGGTTGGGGCGAGGGCTCGGACACATGTCCATCCTGCCTCCTGCCACCGACACCGCGGCCCGCGTCGAGGATGTGGCGTTACGGGTCGAGTCGGACCGGGTCAGGCGCGCTGCAGGCCCTCGACCAGCCGAGCGCGGGCGGCGGGCCATTCGTCGTCGAGCATCGAGTACTGCACGGTGTCGCGCCACGAACCGTCCGGCCGGATCCGGTGCTTACGCAACACTCCCTCCCGCTGTGCGCCCAGGGCGGCGATCGCGGTTTGGGAGCGCTCGTTACGAACGTCCGTGTGCCACACCACGCGAGCGGCGCCCAGCACTTCGAACGCATGGCTCAACAGCAGGAATTTGGCCTCGCGATTGAATCCTGTTCGCCACCAGCGGCGCCCTATCCAGGTGTGACCGATCGCCAGGGTCCGCAGTGCCGGGTCGAGTTCGTAGTAGGACGTGGTACCGGCGAACTCCCCGCTAGCGCCGTCGATCTGGGCGTACGCGAACCGGGTTCCTCTGGCCCGGGCGGCCAGCGCGGCATAGACCTGCGCGCGTGCGCCCTCCAGGTCGCGAGGCGGTCCAACCGACAACCAACGAAAGACTTCGTCGCCCACGTCGGGGGCGCCCGCGGCCGACAGGTATCCCGGGGCGTGTTCGATGGTCATCGGCTCCAGCCGCAGTCGCCGGCCCTGGAGCACCGGCATCGCGTACCAGGCTTCCGGCGCTAGTGGCGTTTCCGGGGCGAGCGGAGCAGCGTTCGGGGAGTCGGCGCTCGGCGGGTAAGGGGTCGGCGGAGTCTCGGTCACGGGCGCGATCTTGTCAGGTCCGTACGCTGAACGCGTGCGTTTAACCGAGTTCTGGTCGTTGATGGAGACGCAATTCGGCGCGGGCTACGCGCGCAGCGTGGCCTCCGATTTCCGGCTGCCGTCGCTGGGGCGGACGGTCGACGAGGCGATCGCGGCCGGCGCCGACACCAAGGACATCTGGCGAGCGGTGTGTGACGCCTTCGAATTGCCCGCGAACGTGCGCTGAGTACGTGAGCCGGCCAGCCTTCCGGCGTGTCGCTCCTGATCGAACACATGTTCGTCTAATCTGTGGACGGGCGAGACGGCCATCCACAGATCCCGCCGGCGGCGGGAATTGTCGGCAGCCGCCCCTAACGTCGCAGTGACTCGACAACCGACGAGACGATCCGACCAGACAATCCGACCAGACAATCCGACCAGACAAGAGGTGTCCGGCGATGGCAACAGGTTTCGACCGTGAGAAGGCACTGGAAGTTGCTCTCTCACAGATCGATAAGCAGTACGGCAAAGGCTCGGTCATGCGCCTGGGGGAGCGCGCCGCGACTCCCATCGAGGTGATTCCCACCGGCTCGATCGCGCTCGATGTGGCGCTGGGCATCGGCGGTCTGCCGCGAGGTCGGGTCGTCGAGATCTACGGTCCGGAAAGCTCCGGTAAGACGACCGTCGCGCTGCATGCCGTGGCCAACGCCCAGGCTGCCGGTGGGATTGCGGCGTTCATCGACGCCGAGCACGCTCT
>JAFAWL010000278.1 GCA_019241805.1 Actinomycetota bacterium | reverse complement strand
GGTCCGTCCTCGGTGATCGCCACCGTGTGCTCCCAGTGCACGGCACGGGCGCCGTCGGCCGTGACGACCGTCCAGCCGTCCTCGAGCTCGACGGTCTCGGGATCGCCCGCGGTGATCATCGGCTCGATGGCGAGCGCCATGCCGGGGCGCAGCCGCGGGCCGTGGCCGGGCTCGCCGTGGTTGGGCAGGAACGGGTCCATGTGCATGGCCGTGCCGATCCCGTGCCCGCCGTACTCGGCGACGATGCCGTAGTCGGCCCGGTTGCGCACAGCGGCTTCGGCGATGGACGACTGCACGGCGTAGGAGATGTCGGTGAGCCGCCCGCCCGCCACCGCGGCCGCGATCCCGTCCTGCAGCGCCGCTTCGCACGCGGCCGAGAGCAGGACGTCGGGATCCGACACCACACCGATCGGGATCGTGACGGCCGCGTCGCCGTGCCAGCCGTCGAGCACGGCACCGCAGTCGACCGAGATCAGGTCGCCCTCGACGAGCACCCGCGACGCCGAGGGGATGCCGTGCACGATCTGCTCGTTCACCGAGGCGCAGATCGACGCCGGGTAGCCGTTGTAGCCCTTGAACGACGGCTCGGCGGCCGCGTCGCGGATGGTCTGCTCGGCCAGCGCGTCGAGTTCGGCGGTGCTCACCCCCGGCTTCGCCAGGGTGGTGACCTCCGCCAGGGTCCGCGCTACCAGTGCGCCTGCGGCGCGCATCGCCTCGAGCTCGTCCGGGCTCTTGAGCTCGATGTCACGACCACGCCACCGCGCCACCATGCCGCGGACCCCGCCGCGGGTCACCGTGCTCGCAGCACGTCGGTGACGCGGTCGGTGATCTGCTCGACGGAGCCGACGGCGTCGATCGAGACGAGTTTCTCGCGGTAGAACGCGAGCAGCGGCGCCGTCTCGTCGCGGTAGACCTGCTGGCGCCGCCGGATCACGTCCTCGGTGTCGTCCGAACGGCCCCTGGCCAGCAGGCGGCCGACGAGCTCATCCTCGGGCACCTGCAGCTCGACGACGGCATCGAGCTCTTCACCGCGGTCGGCCAGCAGCCCGCCGAGCGACTCGGCCTGGCTGATCGTGCGCGGGAAGCCGTCGAGGAGGAAGCCCTTCAACGCGTCGTCGTCGGCGAGCCGCGTGCGCACCATCTCGACCGTCACGGAATCGGGCACGAGGTCGCCCGCGTCCATGTAGCGCTTGGCCTCGACGCCCAACGGCGTTTGCTGCGACAGGTTGGCGCGGAAGAGGTCCCCGGTCGAGATGTGCGGGACGTCCAACCGCTCGGCCAACCGCTCCGCCTGGGTTCCCTTCCCCGCGCCCGGCGGCCCTACCAGAACAATGCGCACACGATCCTCCACTGGTCCAACCCCGACGACACGAATCTGCCGACGCTAGTGTCTGGAGCCGCAATTCCGCCACGGACCTCGACGGCCCAGCCGCCCGCAGGCGGCGTTGCCGGTCCGGCCGAGTACGCCCGGTACGAGGCGCGGACCGGCGCCGTGCCTGCCGACACCTGGATCCGCCGATCTCCGCGACGGCCTTCCGGCTCCGGACACTAGCGCAGGAATCCGTCGTATCGGCGCTGCATCAGCTGGCTCTCGATCTGCTTCACGGTGTCGAGGCCCACACCGACCATGATCAGAACCGCGGTGCCGCCGAAGGGGAAGTTCTGGTTCTGGCCGCTGCCGGTGATGCCGAGGAAGAAGTTCGGCAGCACGGCGATGATGCCGAGGTAAAGCGAGCCCGGGAGCGTGATGCGCGAGAGCACGTACTGGAGGTACTCGGCGGTCGGACGGCCGGGGCGGATGCCCGGGATGAACCCGCCGAACTTCTTCATCTCGTCGGCGCGTTCCTCCGGGTTGAAGGTGATGCCGACGTAGAAGTACGTGAAGAAGATGATCAGCAGGACGTAGAGCGCGATGTGCACCGGGTTGGACTGGTCCACCACGTAGGTCTGCACGAACTGCTGGAACGCCCCGCCCTGCGTGCCGACCAGCCGGGAGATCAGGTCGGGGAGGTAGAGTAGCGACGACCCGAAGATCACCGGGATGACGCCTGCCTGGTTGACCTTCAGCGGCAGGTACGTCGACGTGCCGCCGTACATCCGCCTGCCCACCATGCGCTTGGCGTACTGCACCGGGATGCGCCGCTGGCCCTGCTCGACGAACACGACGCTCGCGATGATCGCGAGGCCGAAGACGCAGACGACCGTGAAGACCAGGACGCCCGAGCTGGAGAGGATCTGCTGGCCCTCGGCCGGGATGCGGGCCGCGATCGAGGTGAAGATCAGCAGCGACATGCCGTTGCCGACGCCGCGCTCGGTCACCAGCTCGCCGAACCACATGATCATGGCCGTGCCGGCCGTCATGACGAGCACGATGACGGCGAGGTCGAAGATGCCCGCGTTCGGCAGGATCGGGAACTGGGACGGGTCGCAGTTCTGGAACAGCTGCCCGCGGTCGGCGAGGGCGACGATGCCGGTCGACTGCAGGATGGCCAGCGCGATCGTCAGGTAGCGCGTGTACTGCGTCAGCGTGCCCTGACCGGACTGGCCCTCCTTCTTGAGCTGCTCGAACCGCGGGATGACCACGGTGAGCAGCTGGATGATGATGCTCGCCGTGATGTAGGGCATGATGCCCAGCGCGAAGATCGACAGCTGGAGCAGCGCGCCACCGGAGAACAGGTTGATCAGCGAGTAGACGCTCGCCGCGTCGCCGCCCTGGACCTGGCGCAGACAGGACTGCACGTTGGTGTACGAGACCCCGGGGGCCGGCAGCGTCGCACCGAGTCGGTAGATCGCGACGATGCCGAGCGTGAACAGGATCTTCTTGCGCAGGTCCGGCGTCGCCAGCGCGGACCGCACGGGGCCGAGCACTCGGACCTCCAGCTGGTCGTCGATTCCGGCTCCGCCGCTCGACCGGTCGCGGTCGGCACCCCGGGAGGGGGCGTTCCGGGAACGGGCGGGGCCTCTCGGGAGGGTAACAGCAGGCCGGGAGGGCCCTGACGCACCCGGGCCCGGGGTGCCGACGGCACCCCGGGCCCGGGTGGTGGGTCGTGCTGCGTGGGTCAGACGACCGTGGTCGTCCCGCCCGCCGCGGTGATCTTCTCGCTCGCGGAGCCGGAGAACGCGTGCGCGCTCACCTGCACGCTCACCGAGCCCAGCTCGCCCTCGCCGAGCACCTTCACCGGGTGCCCGGCGCGGACCGCGCCCGCGGCCACGAGCTCGGCCGGGCCGACCTCGCCGCCGTCGGGGAACAGCCGCGCCAGGTCGCCGACGTTGACGATCTGAGCGACGACCTTGTTGCGGTTGCGGAAGCCCTTGAGCTTCGGCAGGCGCATCTGCAGCGGCATCTGGCCGCCCTCGAACGCCGCGGGGACGTTCTTGCGGGCGCCGGTGCCCTTCGTGCCGCGGCCGGCGGTCTTGCCCTTGGAGGCCTCACCGCGACCGACGCGGGTCTTCTCCGTCCTGCTGCCCGGGGC
>JAFAWL010000099.1 GCA_019241805.1 Actinomycetota bacterium | reverse complement strand
TCGCCGGCACGAACTCGCTACACACCAACGCGCTCGACGAGGTGCTGGCGCTGCCCTCCGAGCACGCCGCCCAGATCGCGCTGCGAACGCAACAGGTCATCGCCGAGGAGACGGGGGTACTCAACGTCGTCGATCCTCTAGGCGGTTCGTGGTACGTCGAAGCACTCACCGACAAAATCGAAGAGCAGGCTGAGGCGATCTTCGCCCGGATCCGCGATCTCGGAGGTGATGGCACCATGACCGCCGGACTGCTGCGCGGCATCGAGGACGGTTGGTTCATCGGTCAGATCGCCGACAGCGCCTTCGCTTATCAGGTCGCGCTGGAAAAGGGCGACAAGCGCGTTGTCGGGGTCAACGCGTTCACGGGTGACGTCGGCGACGAGCTGGCGATCCTGCGTGTCTCTCACGAAGTCGAGCTCGAGCAACGCGAGTCCTTGCGCCGACGACGGGCCGCCCGTGACCAAGGCGCGGTCGAGCGTGCGCTGAGGCAGATGGTCACCGCGGCAACGGAGGATCGCAACACTGTGCCGGCCATGCTGGATGCGGTTCGCGCCGAGGCGACGCTCGGCGAGATCTGCAACGCGTTCAAGCCGTTGTGGGGGGAGTACCGGGAGCCGGTTCGGTTCTGATCCCGATCGACCGACCGGTGACCGGCCGTCGGCAGTGACCGTCGACAGAGTCGACCCGGCCGCCTCCGGGTTCAAAATCGGCGTGCTGCACGGCCAGTACCGGCGTTCGTCGCAGTAAGCCGCCCAGGGCTGACGAACTCGACTCCACGATCACTACCGGCTCGCCGCAGTGACTGCAGGGACGGCGACGGGGTCGGTAGATGCTCGACATGCACCCAGTGTGCGCGTGCGCCTGTGTCGCACCCCAGTCGCGCCCGAGCTCCACTCGAGCCGAGTGGGTCGTTCGTCTGTAAGACTTGAGCTCATGCGCCCCGCAGCTCGTCGACCCGCCGCCAGCCCGACCATGACCGCATCGATGGCCGGCGCCGTCGACCTGGCCGCCGTCAAAGCGCGGTCCGAAGCCGCCGCCCGTGCGGCCGAGGCGCCACCACCGGCCGCGGGGGCGTACGTCGTCGATGTCGATGAGGCCGGGTTCCAGACCGAGGTCATCGATCGGTCGTTCCAGGTTCCCGTACTGATTGACCTCTGGGCCGACTGGTGCCAGCCCTGTAAGCAGCTCTCGCCGGTCTTGGAGCGGTTGGCCACGGAGGCGGGGGGACGCTGGATCTTGGCCAAGGTCGACGTCGACGCCAACCCCCGCATCTCCCAAGCGCTGCAGGTGCAGAGCATCCCGACGGTATTCGCCGTCATCGGGGGCCAGCTCGTGCCGGGTTTCCAGGGCGCCCTGCCCGAGGCGCAGGTCCGCGAATTCGTCGGTGCCGTGTTGCAGGCCGCGAGTGAGGCGGGCCTCCCCGGAGCGCAGCCCGTCGACGAGGCGGCCGAAAGTCTCGGCGAGCCAGCCGACGAGCCGGGCGATCCGCGTTTCAGCGAGGCCGAGGACGCACTCGAACGCGGCGATTACGCCGGGGCGGCGGCGCAGTACAAGAAGATTCTTGACGCCGAGCCGGCCAACGCCGAGGCGTCGCTGGCGCTGCGTCAGGTTGCCCTCTTGCAACGTATCGACGGACTTGATCCGGCGCTCATCGCGCGAGCGGACACCGCCCCCGACGACGTGAGCGCTAATCTCGCCGCCGCGGACGACGCGCTGGCCAACAACGACGTCGACGCCGCGTTGGCGCGTCTGCTCGGGCTGCTGCGCCGCACGACGGGGGATGATCGCAACGCGGTGCGCGACCGCCTGATCGAATACTTCGATCTCATCGGCTCGGACGATCCGCGGGTGCCGGCCGCGCGCCGCGAGATGACGAGCGCCTTGTTCTGAGCCCGGCCACGGTGCCCGGTCACTCGGCCGCGCCGAGGTCTTTGGTGGTGCCGAGTCACTCGGCGCGGACGTCCAGCCCGAGGTTGGCGGCGATCCGGACCGCCTGCGTCCAGTCGACGATCGCGCGTTCCAGGTGCACCGTTGTCGGACTCATCGACGAAAGGTCGCTGCCGCGCAAATCGCAGCGACTGAAGTCGCCGCGGTCGAAGCTCGCCCCGGCCAGATCGCAATCGCGAAGTGATCCGCCGGCGCAGAGCACGCCTGAAAGGTCGGCCTCGCGCATGCGCACGCCGCTGAAGCGGGCGCGGCGTAGGTCCGAGCCGCCCATACCGACGAACGACCAGTCGCCCCCCTCGACGCGGACCTGATCGAATGCGGTCGGATCGAACCGGCTGCCTATGAACTTGCAGTCGGTCAACGCCGCGTCGAACACGGCGCACCGGGCGAACGTGCAGTTCTCGAACGCCGCGTCGCTGAATTCGAGACACCGCAGTTCGCACCCACGGAACGTGCAGTCCACGAACCTGACGCCGCGACCGTGCGCTTCGGTCAAATCCGCGTCAATGATGGTGACGCGTTCGACGAGTTGGGCGCTCAGATCGAGGCCGTACCAGTCGGCTTGTCGAACGGTGCTCGCCGGCAGAGGTGCGACGAAGGTCACGGCCGCATCATCGCAAACCGATGGTTGACCGCCAACCGAGGGACGGAGGCGACGTATCACCGGGCTCGTCCGCGCCTCTGACCAGGTGTTCGGCGGGGTTCGCGCGTCAAACGGGGGTGTGTCGAAATCCGCCGCGGTTCGTCGGGTCGGCTTTGCGAAGACGGGTCGACGGGCTTATCGGCCCGGCATGGCCGGTCGTATCCGGCCATGCCGCCGGACCGTGCGGCAGTGTTCCGGCCGCCGGACCGTGCGGCAGTCGTTAGGTCAGTGGTCGGGTGGCGCCGAAGTAGCCGCTTTCGACGCTGGCCAGCGGCGTGATCTTCACGACGTCGCCGGACTCCGGTGCCTGGATGACGTTGCCGTTGCCGACGTAGATCGCGACGTGTCCTATGCCGGCGGCGGTGCCATCACCGGACCAGAACACCAGATCGCCGGGCAGCAGATCGGTTACGGCCGGATGCAGCGAGCCCGCCGTGGCGTACTGCGTGGCGGCGTAGTGATAGAGGCTCAGGTACGGCGCCCAGGCGTAAAGGGCGAGCCCGGAGCAGTCGAAGCCGATGATGCTGCCGTCTCGTTCGCCGCCGCCGCCGGAGTTCACACCGAGCGTCGGGCCGAGCTTGTTGCCGGCGGCGAACGAGTACGGGGTGCCCAGCCACTGTAAGGCGCGGTTGACGACGGATTGCCCGACCGCGGCGCTCCAATGTCCGGTGGCCGGAGCCATGGGTTGGGCTGCCACCTGCGAAGCCTTGGTCTTGTACGCGGCGGTAAGCGCGGCTTGATCGGCGGCCGAGAGCGGGGCCACCCCGTCGAATTGGGCCAGCGCCAGCATGGCTGCGGCCTGTTGCTCGTTGAGTTGCGCCGCCAGAAGCTTGGCCTGGAGATCTGCGAGTGCGGCCTTGGCCTGATCGTCGGCGGTCTGGGCGGCCAGCAGCGCGCGGTTCGCCTCGGCGGTCGCAGTGGCCTGCTCGTGTAGGGCCGCGCCGGTGCGGGCCTCGGCGGATACCAACTGATCGTGCGCCTGTTGCGCTTCGGCGGTCGCCTTGGCCTGTCGCTTGGACAGCAACTGGGTGTCGACGATCGCGTTGATCGCCGACTGCGGGTCGGCGGCGATCAGCAGCGCGCCGACCGCGCTCGGGCGGCTGCCCATGTAGTTGGTGCGAACGGTGCTGACGAGGCGGCCGCGCGCGGCGTCGGCTTCGGTTCGGGCGCGGGCCTCGTCGATGAGTGCGGCGGCCTCGGCGTTCTGCGCGTCGCTCAATTGCTCGGCGGCCCGCGCATAGTCTTGCTCGGCCAGTTGCCGGGCCTGGTCGGCACGGGCGATCGTGGTCTGCGCGGCGCTGATCTGTTGTGTCAGCGAGTTCATCGCGGCTGCTGCCGAAGCCTGCGCGGCCGAGGCGGACTTCTGCGCCGCTGACGCGGCCGGGCCGGATGCGTTGCTCGCCGATGCGGCGCCGGTTCGGGTCACTCCGGGCGGCGTCGGCGCACTAGACGGCGAGTTCGCGGTGGCCGAAGGTTGCGGTGCGGCCGCCGCGGGGGTGGCCACGATCAACGATGTGATCAGCGACGATGCCGCCGCGATCACGGCTATCGGACGGACCGGGTGACCGGTGGCAGGTGGGCGTCGAAACATAGGAATCCTCGACACCCACGGTCGGCAGCTACCGTCAAGAGTTGAGGCCTACGCGAGATTCGGCCGGTATTTCGGCAGTCCGACTACTCGATCAGCCAACCGACGGGTCAGCCCTGGGCCCGGACGCGGAGCGCGCGACGCAGGTCGTCCAGCTGATCGACCAGCGCTCGCCGCAGGATCGGAGCTGGATTGCCGACGGCCAGACACCGCTCGGTCGCGACGACCACGCCGGGATCGGTCGCGAAACGCGGGAAGGCGAGGTTGCCGGCCGCGGCGGCGATCGTCTGGCCCCGCCGGCGGGCAATCTCCACCGCCGCCGGGAAGTACAGCGCGATGTAGGGGTCCAGCAGCTCGTTCTGTTCCGGCCACCAGAAGCCGCGCGCGGTGGCGGAGAACATACGCGCCGAGGGC
This sequence comes from Actinomycetota bacterium, assembly GCA_019241805.1. GTDB lineage: Bacteria > Actinomycetota > Actinomycetes > Mycobacteriales > Jatrophihabitantaceae > JAFAWL01. The sequence goes on along the minus strand of JAFAWL010000099.1, from coordinate 3,549 downwards.
GGCTCGCCGGCGGCGCCGAACAGCTGGACCCACGCCGCTGCTTTGGCCTCGGAGCTCGGGACAGCGGCTCGGCAGGTCGCGGCCTGCTCGTGCCCGGTCGAGCCGGGGTCGCGGGCCAGTTGACGATCGATGTCCGATGGACTCGCGACGTCGAGCACACACAACCGCAGCAGGACGCGCCAACGCAGGTTCTCGTCGAGGGATGCTCCCGTCGGGGCCCGTCCCTCGTCCACCCACCTCGGCAACTCGAGGCGCGCCGCCCCGGCGTCGAGTGACTCGATCCAGGTGCGCAAGCCCGTCAGCCGGATGCCCTCGTCCGGAGCTTGGGCCAGTTGTGCGGCGACGGCCGCGAGCACACGAAGCGCGTCGGGCCGGGCGGTCTTAGCGACGTAGCGGTCACAGATGACCGAACGGGCGAAGCCGAGCACGCTGCCGACGATGAACACGTCGGTCTCGGCCGGCAAGTGGTCGACGACCAATGCGAGGTAGGCCGTGGGGGACAGTTCGCCGTCGCGTACCAGGTCCCGCAGGCTCGACCAGAGCACCGCTCGGGTGACCGGTTCCGCGATTCCGCGCAGGGATCGGCGAACGACCTCGAGCGAGCTTTCGTCCAGGCGGACCTTGCAAAAACCGACGCCCTCGGGATCGGGAACGACAAGGCCCGGTTGGCCGCGAAACGGCACCGGAATCAGCGCCGAGTCGATGTCGAGCTCGACCTGGCCGGTACGCGTGAGCGCGGAGCCGTCGCCACTTAGCGGTCCGAACGCGGCCACCGCGAAGTGGTGCGGCCGATCGCCGAGGCGGCGGGCGACGACCGCGCCGCGCACCCGCTCGACTTCGACGGTGTCGACCCCGGTCGTCGATAACCACGCGGCCCCCCACGCGTGCACGTCGCGCCCGGATGCCCGGCTCAGATCGTCGATCAGATCCGATTGTTCGGCGCTGCGGAAACGATGGCGGCTGATGAAGCTGTTCACCCCGCGCAGGAAGGCCTCCGGCCCGACCCATTCTCGAAGCTGGCGCAACACTGCCGCGCCCTTGTCGTAGGAGATGCCGTCGAAGTTCGCGAGCGCCGCTTCGGTGTCGAGCACGTCCTCGGGCAGAGGGGCGATCGGATGCGTGGAGGGCCGCTGGTCGGCGTCGAAGCCGCGTTGCCGACGCCCGACGACGAAGTCGGTCCATCCGCCACTGAATTGCGTAGCCGTCGAAGTGACGTCGTAGCCCATGAATTCCGCGAACGATTCCGAGAGCCAGGTATCGTCCCACCACCTCATCGTTACGAGGTTGCCGAACCACATGTGCGCCATCTCGTGAGCGATCACGACGGCGCGCGACTGACGCTCGGCCGACGTCACGGCAGAGGTGAACAGCAGTTCGTCGCGAAAGGTGATGCAGCCCGGGTTCTCCAAGGCGCCCCAGTTGAGGCCGGGCACGAACACCTGCGCGTATTTGTCGAACGCGTACGGCTCGTCGAACAGTTCAGCGTAACGGTCGAAGCAGGCCCGGCTCACCGCGAGGATCTCCTCGGCGTCACGATCGAGCTCCGCCTGCAACGACCGCCGGCAGTGCAGGTCGAAGTCGATGCCGCGATGGGTCGAATGCACCGTATGCAGCGGCCCGGCGAACGCGGCGAACAGGTAGGGCGGGATGGGTGGGGTCGGCGCGAACTCCCATCGGCCTTCGCTCACGCTGTGGACGGCGCCGTTGGCAACCACGGTCCACGGGGCGGGCGCCTGGACGCGCAGGCCCAGGCGCGCCTTCAAGTCCGGCTGATCGAAGCAGGCGAAGACCTGGTGGGCTACGTCGACACCGCAGTAGATGCCGACATACGTCTCGCCGTCGGCCGGATCGAGAAAGCGATGAGCCCCCTCGCCGGTGTGCGAGAAGGCGAGTTCGGCGTCGACGAACAGATGATTGGTCGCTGCGAGCTCGGGCAGTCGGATGCGCCCGTCGCCGTCGCCGTCGCCGTCGGCGTCGACCAGTCGGCGACCGTTGAGTTCGGCCCGCAGCACGCGGTCAGCGTCGATCTCGATGAAGCTGGAGGCACCCGGTTCGCGGCAGGAGAAGCGCACCTCGGTACGGGAGACGAAGGTGTCCGCGCGGGGCGTGGCCGACTCCGCCGCCGCCCGAAAGTCCAGTTCGATTCGGTAGTCCTCGACAATGAGCAGTCGGCTCCGCTCGACCGCTTCGTCCCGGGTCAGACGGAGCATGTGGTGCTCACGGTTGCCATCATGCCGGGTCGGTGTAGCCGGCGGCTATCAGGCGACGACCTTGTTCGCCGAACGGCCGGTCAGCCTGTGTGCGGCATCAGGGCGCCCGCCGGGATCACGCCGAGCCGCCCGGACCGGTAGTCGTCGACCGCCTGCTGGAGCTCCTCGACGGTGTTCATGACGAACGGCCCGTATTGGACCACCGGCTCACCGATCGGCCGCCCCCCGAGCAAGAGCACCTCGAAGGCGGGGCGGTTGCTGTCCTGATGATCGGCGGCGCTCAACGTGATTCGGTCGCCCGCGCCGAACAGCGCGAGTTGACTGCTACGAATCGGACGCCGCTCGGCGCCCACCGTGCCGTCACCAGAGAGCACGTAGGCCAACGCGTTGAACTCGGCCGGCCAGGGAAGCGACAGCTGCGCGCCGGGCTGAATCGTCGCGTGCGCGAGGCTGATCGGCGTGTGCGTCGATCCAGGGCCGGTGTGCCCGTCCAACGATCCGGCGATCAGGCGGATAAGCGCGCCGCCGTCGGCCGAGCCGAGCAGCGTCGCGCTCGTGCCCTCGAGGTTCTGATAGCGCGGCGCCGCGAACTTGTCCTTGGCCGGCAGGTTCACCCAAAGCTGGATGCCGTGGAACAGCCCGCCGGACACGACCAGCTCCTCCGGGGGCGTTTCGATGTGCAGGATTCCGGCACCCGCGGTCATCCACTGTGTGGCGCCGTTTTCGATCATGCCGCCGCCGCCGTGCGAGTCCTGATGCTGGAACCGACCGTCGATCATGTAGGTCACGGTCTCGAAGCCGCGATGCGGATGCCACGCCGTGCCCTTGGGCTCGCCTGGCGCGTAGTCGACCTCGCCCATCTGGTCCATGTGGACGAACGGGTCGAGATCGGCCTTGGATACGCCATGGAAGGCGCGGACGACCGGGAAGCCCTCGCCCTCGTAGCCCTTCGGGCCGGTGCTGATCTGCTTCACCGGGCGCTCCGAGTCCCCGAGCGAGGCCGCCCGGATGCGGGGCAGGGTCAGCGTGTCAGCGGTTACGGCCGGCATGCTGACCTCCAGCTGGTTGCATCAACAACGACTATGCCGATACAACCCCGAGTAGTTCACCAGCATTCCGCGCCGGGCGCCGCACCGTCGGTTCTCGCTGGCGGTCCGGTCACTCGCCGCGATAGTGCAACCAGAGCGTTCCCAGGGGTGGTACCCGAAGTTCGGCCGAAGCCGGCTGGCCGTGCCAGGTCTGCTCGCTGGCCGTGACGCGGCCGAAATTTCCGACTCCGGAGCCGAAGTAGCTCGCAGCGTCGGTGTTGACCACCTCCTCCCACTGACCCGCGCGAGGC
>JAFAWL010000394.1 GCA_019241805.1 Actinomycetota bacterium | reverse complement strand
GACGCGCACCTCTCTCGGCTACTTCTTCCAAACTCCGTCGGACTCGTTCAGCAACGGTTGGCACGCGATCTCGGCGGCCTACACGAACCTGTTCGAGGGCGCGATTTTCAACCCCGATTCGCTGTATTCCAACGGGGGAGTGGCCGTCTTCGGTCCGATCGGCGGCACACTGTTCCAGGCCGCACCGCTCATTCTGGGCGGGCTGTCCGTGGGCCTGGCCTTCCGGGCCGGTCTGTTCAACATCGGCGGTCAGGGACAGCTGATCGCCGGGGCGATCTGCGCGGGCTACGTGGGCTTCGCTTGGAACGCGCCCCACGGGTTGCACGTCGTCGTCGCTCTGATCGCCGGCATTGTGGGCGGCGCGATCTGGGGTGGCATCGCCGGCTGGCTCAAAGCCAAGACGGGTGCGCACGAGGTGATTTCGACGATCATGTTGAACTACGTCGCGCTCAACCTGCTGGGCTACCTGCTCAGCGTCAAGGGCTTCCAGTCCAACGTGTCGCACCAGGCGATCTCACGCGTGATCCGGCCCAGCGCCCGGCTGCCCTACCTGTTCGGTCGTTCGCTCCAAGTCAACATCGGTTTGCTTATCGCCCTGGCCGCGGCCGTCGGCGTCTGGTGGCTGCTCACACGATCGACGCTCGGCTTCCGGCTGCGGGCTGTCGGGGCAAACCAGTTCGCCGCTCGGACTGCCGGTATGAACGTGCCCCGCAGTTACGTGACGGTCATGCTGATCGCCGGTGGGCTGATGGGGCTGGTCGGCTGCCTGCAAATTCTCGGCGGCGACAATCACGCGCTGACCAGTTCGGTCGACGCCAACCTCGGCTTCGACGCGATCACCGTCGCGCTGCTCGGCCAGGCCACGCCGGTCGGCACCGTGCTCGCCGGCCTGCTGTTCGGCGCCTTCCGCGCCGGTGAGCCACGGTTGCTGGCCAACACGAGCACACCCACGGAGGTCGTGCAGGTCGTGCAATACGTGATCGTGCTGTTCATCGCGGCGCCCGGTCTGATCCGCGGGATCTTCCGACTGCGGGCCGCTCGGGGCGGCACCGGAGCCGCGCAGCTCGCGAAGGGATGGAACGGATGAGCGCCGAGACCGTCGTCCCCGACGAGGAGCTGGTCGTCCATCGGGCCGTGGTCGTGCAGGAGGTGTCGGTCCGGCGCCGCCTGATCTCGGGCGCGTCGATCGTGATCTTCGGCTTGATCTGCATCTTCGGCTGGGGTTTCGGCGCCGACAAGGGCGATGCGATCTTCTCGCTGGCGCCGAGCGGCGCCCAGGTGCACGTGCCGGATTTGCGCTTGCCCGGACAGGTCGCCGCCGTCGTGCTCGGCGTCATCGTCGTCGTGCTCGGCGCGTATCAGATGGCGCGTGGATTCAGCCGGCGTCAGATGAAGTGGGTGCTGGCCGCCGCCTTGTTCTGCTTCGTCGCCGCGTTCCTCTGCTGGGCCGGAACGGGCACCGGCGGTCGTTCGCTGGCCTTGGTCGGGCTGTTGCAGCTTTCGGTCACCGAAGCGGTGCCGCTGATCCTCGGCGCGTTGGCCGGCATCATGTGCGAACGCACCGGCGTCATCAATGTTGCTATCGAGGGGCAGTTGCTGGCCGGCGCATTCGCGGGCGCGCTCATGGCGACGATCTCGAAGAATCTGTTCGTCGGGGTCATCGGCGCCATGGTGGCCGGCGCGATCATCGCCGCGCTGCTCGCCGTCTTCGCCATTCGCTACCGCGTCAATCAGGTCGTCCTCGGCGTCGTTTTGATCGCGATCGCAACCGGGCTCACCGGTTTCGGTTACGACGCGTTCATGCGCAACGACTCGACCGACTACAACAGTGCCGGCGTCTTCTCCACCTGGAAGATCCCCGGCCTGGGCGACCTCCCGATCATCGGGCCGGCCCTGTTCGACACCAACGTGCTCGTCTACGTCACCTACGTTCTGGTGATCGCCGTGGACATAGCGTTGTTCCGCACGCGGTGGGGTTTGCGTACCCGTGCCGTCGGCGAGCATCCCAAGGCGGCCGACACCGTAGGGATCAAGGTCTTGGGTACGCGCTACCGCAATGTCCTGCTGGCCGGCCTGATCGCGGGTCTGGGCGGTGCGGTGTTGACGCTGTGCGGTACGGGTCAGTTCAGTCCGGGCATGAGCAGCGGCAAGGGATTCATCGCGCTGGCCGCGGTGATCTTCGGGCGATGGAGCCCGCGCGGTGCGGTCGGTGCGGCTCTGCTGTTCGGATTCACCGACGCGTTGCAGATCCTGCTTTCCGCGGTCGGCACGCCGGTGACGATTCCCTCGTACTTCTTGCTGATGCTGCCCTACGTCGCCACATTGGTCGCCGTCGCCGGGCTGGTCGGACGGGTGCAAGCCCCGGCGGCCGACGGCGAGCCCTACGTCAAGGGTTGATGTCATGACTCCAAAGATCGACTGGCCCGAGCTGCGGCGGGCCGCGCTCGACGCGATGGGACGGGCCTATGCGCCGTACTCGCAGTTCCCTGTCGGCGCCGCCGCGCTCGTCGATGACGGACGGATCATCGTCGGCTGCAATGTCGAGAACGCCTCGTACGGTTTGACGTTGTGTGCGGAGTGCGGACTGGTGTCGGCGCTGCACGGGAGCGGTGGCGGCCGGCTGATCGCGTTCGCCTGCGTCGATCGGCACGGCGACGTGTTGATGCCGTGCGGTCGGTGTCGTCAACTGTTATGGGAACACGGCGGCCCGGACCTGCTCGTCGATACCGAGGACGGTCCGGAGCCGATGATGAGCATCCTGCCTCGGGCGTTCGGCGCGGAGGAGCTCAACGGATGACCGAGACGTTCGACGCCGTCGACGTGATCATCACCAAGCGCGACGGCGGCCGGTTGTCCGACGGCCAGATCGATTGGGTCATCGACGCCTACACCCGGGGGTCTGTGGCCGACGAGCAGATGGCGGCGCTGGCCATGGCGATCGTGCTACGCGGCATGGAGCCGGACGAGCTGTCGCGCTGGACCGCCGCGATGATCGCCTCAGGTGAGCGGCTCGATCTGCGCGAGATCACTCGGCCCACGACGGACAAGCACTCCACCGGCGGAGTCGGGGACAAGATCACGTTGCCGCTGGCGCCGCTGGTCGCCGCCTGCGGCGCCGCGGTGCCGCAACTGTCCGGGCGCGGCCTCGGCCACACCGGCGGCACGCTCGACAAGCTGGAATCCATTCCGGGCTGGCGGGCGTCGCTGTCCAACGAACAGTTCGTGCGGCAATTACAGGAGGTCGGGGCAGTGGTGTGTGCGGCTGGCTCCGGCCTCGCTCCGGCCGACCGCAAGCTCTACGCGCTGCGTGATGTCACCGCGACCGTCGAGTCGATCCCGCTGATCGCCAGCTCGATCATGAGCAAGAAGATCGCCGAGGGCTCGTCGGCACTCGTGCTCGACGTGAAGGTCGGCACCGGGGCGTTCATGAAGACCGAGGCGAATGCTCGGGAGCTGGCCGAGGCGATGGTCGGCCTGGGCACGGCCCACGGCGTCCGCACGGTCGCGTTGTTGACCGACATGTCGACGCCGCTGGGCCGAACGGCCGGCAACGCGCTTGAGGTCGCCGAATCGATCGAGGTGCTGGCCGGTGGCGGGCCGCCCGACGTCGTCGAACTGACGCTTGCGCTCGCCCACGAGATGTTGGCCGCGGTCGGTCTCGGTGACGTGGACGCCGCCGCGGCTCTGCGCGACGGTCGGGCCATGGACGTCTGGCGGCGGATGATCGCGGCGCAGGGTGGCGACCCGGACGCGGCGCTGCCGGCCGCTCGCGAGAAGCATGTTGTGACCGCGCCGGCAACCGGCGTACTCACCCGGCTCGACGCGCTGGCTGTCGGCGTCGCCGCTTGGCGGCTGGGAGCCGGGCGGGCCCAACAGGGCGAGGCGGTCTCGGCCGGAGCGGGCGTCGTACTACTGGCCAAGCCGGGCGACCGGGTGCGGGCGGGCGAAGCGCTGCTCGAACTGCACGCCGACGAACCGGATCGCTTCGCCCGCGCCGTCGCGGCGCTGGACGGTGGCTTCGACATCGATGAAAGCGGCGCCGCCACCGTGCCGACGGTGACGACGATCATCGACCGGGTCGGCTGACCCCGCCGATCACCTTCGGTATCGTGCGACCCAGCTAATCGCCGGTGCATGCCTTCCCGGCGGGCGGACGACCACTACGCGATAGGAGCAGTCGATGACTGCAGCGAGCGCCTCCGGGCGTGGCCTGGTGTTGGCCGACCTGGTGCCGGGGGCGCGGGCACGCGACGCGGTGCTGGTGTTGGTGGGCGCCGGCCTGACCGGGTTGGCCGCGCAGGTATCGATCCACACGGCGCTCTCGCCCGTTCCGTTCACGCTGCAGACGCTCTCGGTGCTGGTGGTCGGCGGCGCGCTCGGCAGCCTGCGGGCGGCGTTGTCGATCCTGATTTACCTGCTGGCCGGTGTGGCCGGGGTGCCGTGGTTCGAGCAGCACACGCACGGTTGGGGTGGGCCCTCGTTCGGCTACATCCTCGGTTTCGTGGTCGCGGCCGGCGTGGTCGGTGCATTGGCCGAGCGGGCCCGTGACCGCGATTTCGTCAGCACCCTGGGCGTGATGTTCCTGGGCACTGCGATCGTTTACGTCATCGGCGCGGTGTGGCTGGCTTATGATCTGCACGTCTCCGCGTCGAAGGCCATCTCGCTCGGAGTGACGCCGTTCCTCGTCACTGACGCGCTCAAGGTCGTCGTCGCGGCGATCGCCTTCCCCGCCGCCTGGCGACTCGCTCGTCGCTGATTCCGGACTCGCTGTTTCCCGGCGGGCCGACATTCGCTCCGCGCTCGGTTCTGCCTCCCCTTGTCCACGTAGCGGAACGCTTTCAGCCAATTACGCAATGTGGCGGTAGGGTGTGCGCCGGGCGACGGGGAGGGACCGATGGCCGAGCACGAGATCACCTGCATCGAGGTGACCGGCAGTCACCAGCACGTCGAAATGGTCGGCGTCGGCACCCGACGGCTGCACGTGAGCGAGGTGTATCAACTCCTCGCGGGAGGCGACACGTTCTACGTCGGCGACGGGGAGGCCCGCGCGGTCGTCAGTCGCTATTCGTGTGACATCTGCGGCATCCGGACGCTGCGCTCGCACGCGGCC
>JAFAWL010000324.1 GCA_019241805.1 Actinomycetota bacterium | reverse complement strand
TGCGACGAACCTACTTTGTTGTTCGAGGGTTTCGCCGCCGACGACAACGACGTGGTGGCGTCCCAGCTGCATCGTCAGACACCGCGTGACGTCGTCGACGAGACGTTGTCGGGCGCCGGCGCGCTCGAGGGCGCCGCGGACTACCCGACCGGCAAGTTCGGCGGTGCACTGCGGTGCGCGACGCTCGACGTGAACCGGGTCACCGCGCCGGTGTGCGCCTGGGCCGACGCCAACTCCATCGGAGTCACGGTCATGCGTGACGGCGATTCCGCGGCTGACGCGGCGACAATCATCTTGGCCTTCCGGAACCAGGCCGAGCACTAACGCGGGAAGGCCGAAATCATCGGGTGGTGCGGGGGGTCGCCGGGTGCGCGCCGGCGGTGACCAGCTCAGCGACCGCGTGGCGCGGATCCGATCGCGTCACCAGCCCCTCGCCCACCAGCACGGCATCGGCGCCCGTGGACGCGTACTCGATCAGGTCGAGCGGATTGCGAACACCGGACTCAGCAATCTTCACGACGTCGCTCGGCAACCCGGGACCGATCCGCTCGAAGGTCGACCGGTCGACCTCGAGCGTGCGCAGGTCGCGCGCGTTCACACCGATGACCCGTGCACCGGCATCCAGCGCCCGACTGGCCTCCTCCGGAGTGTGCACCTCGACCAGGGCAGTCATACCGAGCGATTCGATCCGCTCGCGCAGACCGATCAAGGTGTTCTGCTCGAGCATCGCCACGATCAGCAGCACGATGTCAGCACCGTGCGCCCGAGCTTCATGGACCTGGTACGAGCCGAAGACGAAATCCTTACGCAGCACCGGAACGGACACCGCGGCTCGGACGCAGTCCAGGTCGGCCAGCGAACCGTTGAACCGGCGCTGTTCGGTGAGCACGCTGATCGCGCGGGCTCCGCCGGCCTCGTATTCGTGGGCCAGCGCCGCCGGGTCCGCGATAGCGGCGAGCGCACCCTTGGACGGGCTGGACCGTTTGACCTCGGCTATCACCGCTACGCCCGGAGCCCGCAACGCGGCGAACGCGTCGATCGGCGCACGCGCGGCGGCCGCCTGCGCCTTCACCGCGTCCAGGGGCAGCAGCGCCTCGCGAGCGGCGACGTCCACCCGTACATCGGCGACGATCGCGTCGAGCACGCTACCCACGAAGCGGGCCTCCTCGGCCAATCGTGCGGCCCGCGACCCCCGGTCGTGAGTGCCGTCGGGCGGATCAGCAGGTATCGATCCGTCATTACAGCGTGATCGCCTCGGGCAACCATGCGTTATCGATGCTAACTGCCGAACTCGTCCCTCGGTCGGCCGGGTCGAAGCCCTAGCTCCGGGTGGGGTCGTCGCCGCGATCGAGCGCCTTCCACAGCGCGACGTCGTCGAGCGCCTCGGCCGCTGCCTCAGGGCCGGCTTCGGTCGGCGCCTCGTAGCGGCTCGACATTGCCGACCAGCCGGCCCCGCGCAGCGCCACCAACGCTCCGCCACCGAGCACGAGCAGGCCGCCGACGAGGGTGAGGATCGCCCAGCCCGAGCTCAGGTGGACATGCACGGCCGAGGTGGCGTCGACGCCGATACCGGCATGGGCGGAGCTCGCCAGGGATCGAGCTCGGGCCGGCGAGAGCGCGGCCAGTCCATTCGCTGCCCGCCAGCCGATCACAGCACCGGTAAGCACGAGGAAGGCGCCCACGAAGCGGCGGCCCCAACCGCGGGTGGCCAGCACCGCGACGATCCCGGCCAACGCAACGATGCCGAGCCCGCCGAGCGCGCCGTCGAGCGCATGCCCGCTGACTGAGACGACCTGGTCGGACAAGGGCCGCGGTCGGCTGACGGTGACCCGCTGCCAGATCGGCCGGGCAGCCAGCAACACAGTCGCCGCGCCGAGCAGATCAGCGACCAGGGCGAGGGCGAACAGGCGTCGAGCGTCGGTCACGGATTCGCGTCGCCACCGACCGGGCGGAGCGTCTCGGCCGTCGCGATGGCCTGCAGCACAGCCCTGGCCTTGTTGCGCGTCTCCTTCTCCTCGAGCTCCGGCACGCTGTCGGCGACAATTCCGGCGCCCGCCTGCACATAGGCCGTTCCCGCAGTCATGATCGCCGTGCGGATCGCGATGGCCAGATCGAGGTCACCCGCACTGTCCAGGTAGCCGACGGCTCCACCGTAGATTCCGCGGCGCACCGGTTCCATCTGTTCGATCAGCTCCATCGCCCGCACCTTGGGCGCGCCGGTAACGGTGCCGTGCGGGAACGCGGCCGCGAACACGTCGAAAGCGTCGCGTCCGGGCGCGACCTGCCCTTTCACCGTCGACACGATGTGCCAGACGTGGCTATAGCGCTCGACAACACCGAACTCCACGACTTTGACCGATCCGGGAGCGCAGACCCGGCCGAGGTCGTTGCGGGCCAGATCGACCAACATGACGTGCTCGGCGCGCTCCTTGGGGTCGTTGACC
>JAFAWL010000297.1 GCA_019241805.1 Actinomycetota bacterium | reverse complement strand
GCACCGGGTGACACCGTCCGGGTGCGGCTGCGGCTCTCGCCCCTGCCGCCCGACGACGCGACGTTCGGTCCGGGCTTCGACGCCGTGCTCGCCGACCGGGCCCGCGAGGCGGACGAGTTCTACGGCACCGTCATCCCGGCCGACCTGCCGGCCGAGGACACCGCCATCGCCCGCCGCGCCTTCGCCGGGCTGCTCTGGGGCAAACAGCTCTACCGCTGGACCGTCGCCGAGTGGCTCGACGGCGATCCGGCCACCCCGGCGCCGCCACCGCAGCGGGCGCAGCCGGGCGGGCGCAACGTCGCCTGGCGGCACGTGTCCGTCGCCGATGTGATCTCCATGCCCGACGAGTGGGAGTACCCGTGGTTTGCGTCGTGGGATCTCGCCTTCCACTGCGTTCCGCTGGCGCACGTCGACCCGGCTTTCGCCAAGGAGCAGCTACTGCTGCTGTGCCGCGAGTGGGCCATGAACCCGAACGGTCAGCTGCCGGCCTACGAGTGGTCGTTCTCCGACGTGAATCCGCCCGTGCACGCGTGGGCGGCCTGGCTGGTTTATCTCATCGACGGCGGGCGCGACCGTGACTTCCTGATCCGGATCTTCACCAAGCTGTTGCTGAACTTCGGCTGGTGGGTCAACCGCAAGGACGCCGACGGTTCGAACTTGTTCGAGGGCGGCTTTCTCGGCATGGACAACATCGGACTGTTCGATCGCTCGGCCCCGCTTCCGCCCGGCTATCGATTGGAGGAGTCGGATGCCACCAGCTGGATGGCCTTTTACTGCCTCCAGCTGTTGAAGATGGCCATGGAGCTGGCGCGGACCGTGCCGGCGTGGGACGAGACTGCGACCAAATTCCTCGAACACTTCCTAGCCATCGCGCACGCGCTGAAGAACTTCGGCTCGCAGGAGGTCCAGTTGTGGTGCGAGGAGGACGGCTTCTGTTACGACGTACTGACTCATCCGGACGGGTCGTGGCAGCAGCTCCGAGCTCGCTCGATGGTGGGGTTGCTGCCACTGCTGGGCGCGATGCAGTCGCCCGACTGGGCCGCCGACGAGCTGCCCGATTTCACGGCCCGGCTGCGCTGGTTGCAGACCCGACGACCTGACCTGCTCGACGGTGTTCTGCACCAGACGAGTCCGGATGGTGATCGGCTGCTGTTCGCGCTGCTGGACAAGGACCGGGTGCTGCGCGTGCTGGAGCGCATGTTCGACGAAAGCGAGTTTCTGTCGCCCCACGGCATCCGTTCGCTGTCAGCCGTGTACGCGCAGCCGTACACGACCACCGTCGCCGGCCAGCAGATGTCGATCGACTACGAGCCGGGGGAATCGGTCACCGGCTTGTTCGGCGGGAACTCGAATTGGCGCGGCCCGATCTGGTTCCCCCCGAACGTGCTGTTGGGCCATGCGCTGCGGGTGTACGGCGACTACCTGGGCTCGGACGTGACCATAGAGGTACCGCGCGGCTCCGGCAATCGTGTGTCGATCTCCGATGCGGCCCGGCATCTGGACGAGCGGCTGATCGGGCTGTTCCGATCGGCTGCGGACGGCACGCGTCCCTCCGACGGCGAGCGCATCGAGGCGAGCCCGTCGCCGTTGTGGCGCGAGCACGTCACCTTCTCTGAATACTTCCACGGCGACACCGGTGAAGGGCTAGGGGCGTCGCACCAGACCGGCTGGACCGCCTTCGTCGCTCATTTGATCTGCCGCCCGTATTAGCCGTGATCCCGGCAATCTGATCCCGGCAATCTGACTCCACGAGAGGTCGTCATTGCCGAGCGATCGTGGGAGGCATGATCCGTCAAGCCGCGACGTGATCGCCTGAGCGGCCGCCCTGGGGCGCCGCCGTAAGGCCGGCGCCTCCGTAAGGCCGGCGCCTCCGTAAGGCCGCCGTCACTTTGCACCTGTTGTGTACGCGCAACCGCCCTGTCATGCGCCAGGACAGCCCTGCAGCTCCACCGACAACGCACACAACGAGTGCAAGGCTCGCTGGTCAAGCCTCGACAATGCAGCCGCGGCACGCGACCGACGGCCGGCGTGGTCACGGCCGGAGTGGTCATCAGTCGCAGTTGGCCAGCCGAAGTTGGCCAGCCGGAGTCGTCATGTGCGGACGTCGAGGCAGGATGCCGGCCGGCCTGTCGACCCCCGCAGATCGACGGCCCGGTCACCCGAGACCGACACCCTCGTGACGGCATCGGTGTCGGGCACAATGAAAGACGAGGCCCCTCCATGTATGAGATGGAGGGGCCTCGCACAGCAGCACCGCGCCGTCCGGTCGATTGCTCTCCCGGCTCGCATCTGCACCGCCGATCCCCAGTCCAGACCACTCACGCTTCAACTCAGTTTCCCGAGCCGAATCGCGTCTCGAAGTCTCCTCCGAAAACGCCTCGGAGTCTCTTCCGAGTCGGTGCCCCGTCTTGGCGACGAGCTATTTCTACCGGCAGATTCCCTTTTCCCACAAGGGGTTTTGCCAACTTCGGCAAAAGAATTTTGTCATCAACAGGATGTCCACACATCGATCAAAGTTATCCCCCGGAGAACTTCATTTATCCACGAAATGCTCCACAGCTACGTGCACAGCTGCGGATTTATGAAGGCGGCCGGAGCCGCAGGCCGCCTTGAGGCGTTCGCATACCAGCCGCGCGACACACGGCGCGTCGCGCGGTACACGTGAACTTGCTCCGGAGCGGGTCAACGCAGAGGCGCGTGACGCGCCCGATCAGGCGTTCCCGACGACCAGCATTGAAGCGATTGCCTGCCTGCCGGAACCCACGCGGCGTGTTACCCGGCACACGGGCAATCGCACCGTCCGCAGGGCGACTTGCGCCAAACTAACTCGGACGGCGGCCCGATCGACCGGCGAGGCGCTTCCCGCGCGGTCGGATCCAGCGAGCGCCCGCGCAAACCGCCGAGAGTGAGCACGCCGACAGCCTGCGGGCCGGAGCGACGGCCGGTCACCCAGCCTGCCGGCTCGGAGCGCCGCCCGGGCCTACCGCCGCCCGGGCCTACCGCCGCCCGGTCGCTGACAGCGTGACGGACCAGAGCGCCGCCGGTCGCCCAGGGCATGCCGCGCCCGACCGACGGCTCGACGTCCAGCCCGGCTCGACGTCCAGCCCGGCTGCGCGCTCAGGCTTCGAGGCGCAGCTTCAGGGAGGCGAGCTCGTCACGCAACGAGGTCGGCACCGCCTCGCCGATCTGCTCGAACCATTTCTCGATTTCGGGGATCTCGGCGCGCCAGCCCTCGAGATCGACCGCGAGGGCGGCGTCGAGCGCCTCGGTCGAGAGGGCCAGACTGGTGACGTCGAGCGCGTCCGTCGTCGGGATGCGACCGATCGGGGTGTCGGCGGCGGCAGCCGTGCCGTCGATCCGCTCCAGGGCCCACTTGATCACGCGGATGTTCTCACCGAAGCCGGGCCAGAGGAATCCACCATCAGCGTCGCGACGGAACCAATTCACGTAGAAGATCTTGGGCAGCTTGACCGCGTCGGCGCCCTTGCCCACCTCGATCCAGTGGGCGAAGTAATCGCCGGCGTTGTAGCCGATGAACGGCAGCATCGCCATCGGGTCGCGGCGCACGACACCGACCGCTCCGGTCGCCGCGGCGGTCGTCTCGGACGACAGCGTCGCGCCCATGAACACACCGTGCTGCCAGTCGCGAGCCTCGGTGACCAGCGGCACGGTGTCCCGCCGCCGACCGCCGAAGAAGATGGCATCCAGCGGCACACCGGCCGGGTCGTCCCACTCCGGTGCGCGTGTGTCGCACTGCTCGATCGGGGTGCAATAGCGCGAGTTCGGATGGCTGCTCGGCTGACCGGCCGACTCGAGCTGGTTGCCCTCGGCATCCAGGCCGGTCGGCGTCCAGTCCCGTCCACGCCAGTCGGTCAGGTGGGCCGGCGGCTCGCCCATGCCCTCCCACCAGACGTCGCCGTCGTCGGTCAGCGCGACATTGGTGAAGATCGATCCGCCCTTGGCGATGGTGCGCATCGCGTTCGGGTTGGTGTGCCAGTCGGTGCCCGGCGCGACGCCGAAGAAACCGTTCTCGGGGTTCACGGCGTACATCCGGCCGTCGGGGCCGATGCGCAACCAGGCGATGTCGTCACCGATCGTTTCGACCTTCCAGCCCGGCAGGGTCGACTCCAGCATCGCCAGGTTGGTCTTGCCACAAGCCGACGGGAAGGCCGCCGCGATGTAGCTGACCTTCTGCGCCGGCGAGGTGACCTTCGCGATCAGCATGTGCTCGGCCAGCCAGCCCTCGTCACGGGCCTTCACCGAGGCGATGCGCAGCGAGTAGCACTTCTTGCCCAGCAGCGCGTTACCGCCGTAGCCCGAGCCGTAGGACCAGATGAGCCGTTCCTCGGGGAAGTGGACGATGTACTTGGTCTCGTTGCACGGCCACGTGACGTCCGCCTGGCCGGGCTCGAGCGGCGCACCGACGCTGTGCAGGCCTGGCACGAACGGCGCATCTTCGCCGAACTTGGCCAGCGCCCGGCTGCCGAGCCGGGTCATGATGTGCATCGACGCGACGACGTACGGCGAGTCGGTGATCTCGACACCGAGCAGCGGCTCGTCCGCGGTGAGCGGTCCCATGCAGTAGGGCAGCACGTACATCGTGCGTCCGCGCATGCTTCCGCGGAAGCGCTCGGTGAGGATGGCCTTCATGTCGTCCGGGTCCATCCAGTTGTTGGTGGCACCGGCGTCACGCTTGTCGCGGCTGCAGATGTACGTGCGGTCCTCGACCCGCGCGACGTCGGTCGGGTCGGACGCGCAATAAAAGGAATTCGCTTTGATCTCAGGGTTCAAGCGCACGAACGTGCCGGCCTCGACGAGCAGGTCGGTGATCCGCGTCCACTCCTCGGGTGAGCCGTCGACCCACTCGACCCGATCCGGCGTCGTGAGCT
>JAFAWL010000119.1 GCA_019241805.1 Actinomycetota bacterium | reverse complement strand
TGGTCTGCTGGCTGCTGCTCAGCTCGATCTTCGCCTTCTCGGCCGCCTCGCGCAGGCGCTGCATGGCCATCTTGTCCTTGGCCAGGTCGATGCCGTGCGCGGCCCTGAACTTGTTCACCAGCCAGTCGATGACGCGCTGATCCCAGTCGTCTCCGCCGAGGTGGTTGTCGCCGCTGGTCGCCTTGACCTCGATGACGCCCTCGCCGATCTCGAGCAGGGACACGTCGAACGTGCCACCGCCGAGGTCGAAGACCAGGATGGTCTGCTCCTTCTCGCCCTTGTCCAGGCCGTAGGCGAGTGCCGCCGCGGTCGGCTCGTTGACGATACGGAGCACATTCAGGCCGGCGATGGTGCCGGCTTCCTTGGTCGCCTGGCGCTGGGCGTCGTTGAAGTACGCCGGCACGGTGATCACCGCGTCGTTGACGTCCTCACCCAGGTAGGCCTCGGCGTCGCGCTTGAGCTTCTGCAGGACGCGTGCGCTGATCTCCTGCGCGGTGTAGTTCTTGCCGTCGATCGTGACGTGCCAGTTGCCCTCGCCGATGTGCCGCTTGACCGAGCGAATCGTGCGATCGACGTTGGTGACCGCTTGCCGCTTGGCCACCTCGCCTACGAGCACCTCGCCGTTCTTGGCGAACGCGACGACGCTGGGCGTCGTGCGTGAACCCTCGGCGTTGGCGATGACCTCCGGCTCACCGCCGGTCAGGACGGATACGACGGAGTTGGTGGTACCGAGGTCGATGCCGACCGCTCGTGCCATGGTGTAGCTCCTCTTTCTCGCGCGCTATGCGGTTGCTCCTGCATTGCTGGTCCTAGTGCGGTGCCCAGGCTGCATCGTGCTGCCTGGCGTGGGACCCTGTCAAAAGAACTGAGCCTGATCGACTCAACTTCCCGATTAGAATGTGACTTGGGTCACGTTCACAGCCCGCTCGGATACGAAATCAGGCGGAGCGGAGTGAGCGGCGCCAAACGCCGCGCTGATCCAGCAGGTAGGGCCACCAGGCCAAGCCGATCAGCACCGAAAGCAGATGACCGGTCGCTGTCATCGACGGCTCGATCACGGCCGGCACGCCCACGCCGAGCAGTGCCACCGGCAGCAACAGCCAGCGCCAAGCGCGTGGCAGCAGCGCGGCCGCCGCGGCGACCGCGACCCACATGCCGTAGGAGATCCCGACGTCGATCTGGCTTCGATCGGCACCGGGGAGCCACTCAAGGCGCAGACCAAGCCACACGGCACCTTCGGTCAGCACAGTGGCGCCTACGTGCGCCGAGGCGAAGACACCGAGCGCGCGCAGCGAACCGATCCGCCGCTCGAGCGCGAACATCGCAGCGGCGGTGGCGACGATCGCCACGAGCTGGGTAAGCAGACCGGAGTCGCTGACGAAGGCACTGCCGATGACCACACGAACCGGCGTGTGCAGCAGGTTCTGGACGTTGGTGCTCAGCGCCTGCAGCAACGGCGTCGTGTCGGGCAGCTGGGAGATCACGACCGCCGCCGCGAGCGCGCCGAAGCTCAGCACAGCCGTGACCGGCGCGAATCGATGCGCCCGCGTACGCCACGAGGGGGTGGGTACGAGCGCGGCGGTCACGATATGGTCCTCGGTCGACGGGTTCGGTGGACTCGCCCAGCTTGGCTGATGCGCGTGTGCGTTTGCTGTACGCGAGGTCCGAATCCCTTGGGTCGCCGGCGGCCTACGACCGCAGGGCCGCCAGGGATTCGGTCAGCAACCCGGCTACGTCCCCCAGCGCGTGGCGAGCTTCGAGCACCACCACCCGACCGTCGGCGATGACGGTGTCGACGTCGGCAGCGGTGGCGGCGAAGACGAACTGGTCCGGTTCGATGCCGGCCGTCCGCACCGAGTCCAGGCGGACTGCGACGAGGTCGGCCCGGGCGCCGACTTCGATCCGCCCGGCGTCCGGCCAGCCGAGGCTCTGCTGCCCGGTCTCGGTGAGGGCCACGGTCAGCTCGGGCGGCGCGAAGCAGCCCCGGCTGCGCGTGGCCAGCCGCTCGTGCAGCTCGACCGCGCGAGCTTCCTCGATCAGATCGATGACGGCGTGCTGGTCACTGCCGAGTACGAGACGGGCGCCGGCGCGCGTCAGTGCGGCGGCCGGTCCGATGCCGTCCGCCAGGTCGCGCTCGGTCGTCGGGCAGAAGCTGACGAAGGCGGCGCGCTCGCCGAGCCGGGCGATGTCGGCGTCGGTGAGATGGGTGGCGTGCACGGCTGTCGTCGAGGAACTGAGCGCACCAGCCCGCTCGAGCAGCTCGGTCGGAGTGCAGCCGTACACCCGCTGACAACCCGCGTTCTCGGCCGGCTGTTCGGACAGGTGGACGTGCAGTGGCCGGCCGCTCGCGGCTTCGACGACGACCGGAAGTTCGTCGGCGGGCACCGCCCGCACGGAGTGGATAGCTGCCCCGATCCGCACGCCGTGCTCGCTGTCGTAGTCACGCTCCAGCGCGGTCAGCCGCTTCGCCCACGCCGCGGCCGTGCCGTCGCCGAAGCGGGCCTGCCGTGGTGAGAGGGGTTCGTGCCCGGTGCTGCCCAAACCGCCGGCCAGATAGCAGGTGTCGAGCAGGGTGATCCGGATGCCGGCTGCCCGCGCGGCGGCGATGAGCGCCGCCCCCATCGCGTTCGGGTCGTCGTAGGGACGAGCGTCGCGGTCGTGATGCACGTAGTGGAACTCGCCGACACTTGTCACACCGGCCAACGCCAGCTCGGCGAAGACCGCGCGGGCCAGTTCGAAGTAGGTCGCCGGCGTGAGCCGGTCGGCCACCGCGTACATCTGCTCGCGCCACGTCCAAAACGTGCCGCCGCCGCCGTGGGTCCGCCCGCGCAGCGCCCGATGGAAGGCGTGGCTGTGGGTGTCGGCGAACCCGGGCAGCACCAGTCCCGGCAGCGCGACGTCGTCGGGTCGCCGGCGTTCGGCGGCCTCGATGCTGGTGAACCGCCCCGCGTCCACCGTGATCCGAACATCGTCGGCGACGCCGCCGGGCAGCCACGCGTGGGCGGCGAAGTAGCTCGTCATCCGGCCAGCTCGCGCACGACCGCGGAAAGCGCATCGACTCCGGCCAGGCAGTCGTCCCGTTCGGCGAATTCGGCCGGTGAGTGCGAGACGCCGCTGGGGTTGCGAACGAACAGCATCGCCGTCGGCACGCCGGCATTGGCCAGGATGCCGGCGTCGTGACCGGCACCGGTTGCCAGCACGGGCGCGTAACCGAGTGCTCGGACGAGGCGATCGCGCAGCTGCGGGTCGAACGACGTGCGCGGCGTCCACGACTCCTCGCGGACGGACCCGCCGCTCTCAGCAGCCAGCGCGCTCAATTCGGCGACGACGTCGCGCACTGCCGCCTCTTTCGGGCCTCGGGAGTCGAGCCAGGCGGTGACGAGCGAGGGAATGGCATTGACGCCGTTGGGATCGATGCGCACCTTCCCGCAGGTCGCGACCGCGCCGTGGCGCGTGGCCGCCTCACGCGCGGCCAGCAGGACCCGCGCGTAGGCCAGCGTCGGATCGTTTCGATCGGCCAGGCGGGTGGTGCCGGCATGGTTCGCCTCGCCGGGGAGCTCGATCCGCCATCGGCCGTGGGGCCAGATCGAGTCGGCGACGGCGACCGATCGCCCCAGCTCGGCCAGACCCATTCCTTGTTCGACGTGCAGTTCGACGAAGCAGCCGACACGGGCCAGCGCGACGTCGTCGCGACCGAGGTGGGATGCGTCGATGCCCCCGGCCTGCGCGGCCTCCGCCAGTGACGTGCCGTCGCCATCGGTCAACGCACGCGCCCGATCCGGACTCAGCGCACCTGTCATGATCCGCGAACCCGCACAGGCGATGCCGAAGCGAGCGCCTTCCTCATCGCCGAAGTTGACGATGCCCAAAGGAGTCGTCGGCGTGAAACCCGCGGCCCGCAGGTCGTCCAGGGCGGCGAAGGCGGAGACGACGCCCAACGGTCCGTCATAGGCGCCGCCGTCTGGCACCGAGTCGAGGTGACTGCCGATCACGAGGCCCGGGGTCGAGTCGGCATCGCCCCACCACGCCCACTGATTGCCGGCTCGGTCGAGCACGAGATCCAGGCCACGCGCCTGCGCTTGGCCGGCGAACCATTCCCGCAGGTCATGGTCTTCGCGCGTCCAGGCGAAGCGGCGATACCCACCGGAGCTGACGCGGCCGATCGGCTCGATGTCACTCCACAGCCGGTCGAAGCTCATGACGCGGACCCCACTGTGAATTCATGACCGGCGCATTCATGACGGGCGCATTCATGACCGGCGCATTCATGACCGAAGCATTCATGACCGAAGCATTCATGACCGGTGCGCTCACGACGGTCGGGCGGATCGCCGACCCGCCCGACCGTCATGCGCCGGTCATCGATCAGGCCGATTTGGCCAGATCAGCAATAGAAACCAGGTGATACTTGTCGGCCGTGTTCTTGGTGACGACGATGGCGTCCTTGTCCTGAGCCTGGGACTGCTGCAACACGGTCAGACCCGACGGCACCGCCTTCTGCAACGCGGAGTAGACGTCGTCGGATGTCTCAGCCGTCGCCGTCTTGTCGAAGTACTGCAAGAGCACGCCGCTGTACTCCGGAATCAGATCGATCGACCCGTCCTGCAGACCCGGGATGTAGGTCTCACGGCTGCCGATGTTGAGCTTCGTGTTCACCGTCGCGCCCTCGGCCTTGAGCGCCTCGGCGTAGATCTCGGCCAGCACGACGTTTTCCTGGAAGTTGGCCGAGCCGACCGTGAGGGTCGTTCCGGCGGCGTCCGTGCCGGTCGTGCCCAGCCCCTTGCTCGAGAGCCACTGCTTCGCGACGGTGTCGGGATCCTGCTTGTTCGACACGACGTCGACGTTGAGCTGCACGAGGTCATCGGTCGTCAACTTGGCCGAGATGGCGTTGAGCGTCTTGCTGACGCCGTCGGTCGCCTTGGTCTTGTTGATCAGCGGCAGCACGTTCTGTGCGGTGTAGAGATTCTTCGGGTCCTGCAGCACGACGAAGTTGTCGGCCTTGATCGACGGGTCGGTCGTGAAGATGTCGCCGGCGTCGATCTGGCCGTTTTTCAGCGCGCCGATCGTCAACGGACCGCCGGCGTCCAGCGCCTTGAAGTTGCCGAACGTGACGTTGTAGGTCTTCTGCAGCCCGGGAATGCCGTCGACGCGGGTCTTGAACTCCGGCGGTCCGCCGAGCACGAGCTTGCTGGCGATCGTTGCCGACGAGCCGCCACTGCCGCTCGCGGACGACGAGCCGCCACCGCCGCTGCTGCTGCCGCTCTTGCCGCAGCCCGCGAGCACGGCGGCCAGCGCCGTTGCTCCGGCGACGACCGCGACGAATTTGATCCTCATGTGATGTTCCCCTTCATTTCAGGACAGTTGTGGATTGCGCCCGTCCGGCGCCGGTTCACGCGCTGGCGACCTCCAGTTGCACGACCTCTCCTGACCGGGAATCGGCGGGCAGGGCCCGCTTGGAGAAGCGGCCGGATACGCCCCGTGAGACGGCGTAGCGCTGCCCGAGCGCCAGCAGCAGATCGACGACCAGGGCCAGGATGGCGACGAGGATCGCACCTCCGGTCATCTGCGGGAAGTCACGACTGGCCAGTCCGTCGTAGACGAAGCGACCCAGACCCCCGAGACCGACGTAGGCGGCGATAGTGGCGGTCGCGATCACCTGCAAGGCGGCGCTGCGTAATCCGGAAAAGATCAGCGGCAACGCATTGGGCAACTCGACCCGGAACAGCACCTGGGTGCTGGTCATGCCCATTCCGGCGGCGGCGTCGCGAGCGGCCGGCTCGACGTTCTGCACGCCGGCGTAAGTGTTGGCCAAGATCGGCGGGGTCGCCAGCAGTACGAGCACGATCTCGGTCGGGATCAAGAACGCCGCGTCACCCTTGCCGTGGATGTGCGGTCCGATGATGACGTAGAAGAGGATCAGCAGACCGACGGTGGGCAGGGCCCGCAGGGCGTTCACGGCCGACACGATGAACGTGGCCCGCCCGGAGTGCCCGATCAGCAAGCCGAGGGGCAACCCGATGGCCAACGCGATCAGGATGGCGACGACCGAGTACTGGAGGTGGTTGAGCAGCTGGGTGAAGATGCCCTCCTGACCGACGCGATCGCGCCAGTTGCCCGGATCGTTGAGCCAGGTTATGACTCCAGAGAAACTGATCATCGGGCCGCCACCACCCGGCGCCAAGGCGTCAAGGACCGGTTGAGCAGGACGATGGCGAAGTCCAAGACCAAAGCCAGGATCACGCACAGGATCAGGCCGAGCAGGATGGGCGGGTAATACGGCCCGGACACCGACAGTTGAAAGCCGTTGGTGAACAGCTGCCCGAGTTCGGGCACCCCGATCGTCGCGGCTACGGCAACCATGCTGACGTTCGACACCGCGGCGACGCGTAGGCCCGCGGCGATCACCGGTACGGCGATCGGCAGTTCGACCTTGAGCAATCGCTGGAATCGGGTCAGACCCATGGCCGTCGCGGCCTGGTTGACCTCCTCGGGTACCGAGCCCAGACCGTCGGCGACCACTCGCACGAGCAACGCGACGGTGTAGACCGACAGCGCGACGACCACGTTGATCGGATCGAGGATGCGTGTGCCGAGCAGGCTGGGCATCACCACGAACAACGCGATCGAGGGGATCGTGTAGAGCAGGCCCGTCAGCGAGACCATCGGTGGATAGACCCAGCGATATCGACGAGCCAGCCACCCGAGCGGCAACGACACGATCAGGCCGATCACCACGGGAACCACCGAGAGCCAGGCGTGCGACCAGAGCCAGCTCAACACCTGGCTGTGGTTGTTGCTGAAATAGCTGAACAGCTTCAGCGGCGAGGAGTTGTCATCGGCGAGGATCACGGCGCACCGTCCACGACGGACCCGGCCGGCGCCGATGAGGCCATGGCCACGCCCGCCTCGTGCCGCGTCGAGGCGGCTCGCTCCTCGATGCGTTGAAGTACTTCGGACGCCGTCAGCGTGCCGATCAATCGACGCTCGTCGTCGATCACGACGCCACGCCCGCTCGGAGACGACAACGCCGCGTCCAAGGCCTCGCGCAGCGTTCCACCCTGCCGGGCCAGCGTGCCACCGAGATTGAGCAGGTCGGAGGTGACCTGTCCGTGCAAAGCCGAATCGGCCACGCCGTCGAAGGCCAGCCACCCCTGGGGCTGCTGGCGGTCGTCGACGACGAGAACCCATCCGTTCTGGGCTGAACCCTTTGCCTGCCGCAGGTCCGCGCCCAGGCGCACGGTCGGCTCGTCGTTGGTCGGCAGGGTGCCGGCGGCGGTGAAACCGAGCGCGCGGTAACCACGATCACGACCGACGAATCCGGCAACGAACGGATCGGCCGGCTGGGCCAGCAGCTCGGCCGGCGTGGCCAACTGCGCCAGATGGCCGCCGACCCGCAGCACTGCGACCTGATCGCCGAGCTTGATCGCTTCGTCGATGTCGTGGGTCACGAAGACGATCGTCTTGCCCAGTTCGCCTTGCAGGCGAAGGAATTCATTCTGCAGCTGCTCGCGCACGACCGGGTCGACGGCGCTGAAGGGCTCGTCCATCAACATCACCGGCGGATCGGCCGCCAGCGCGCGGGCGACTCCCACCCGCTGCTGCTGGCCGCCGGACAACTGGGCGGGATAGCGCTTGGCCATTTTGGGATCGAGTCCGACGCGTTCGATCAGCTCCATCGCGCGCTTGCGGGCTGCCCGCTTGTCGTGCCCGAGCAGGAACGGCACGGTCGCGACGTTGTCGACGATCGTGCGATGCGGGAACAACCCCGCGTGTTGGATGACGTAGCCGATTCCGCGCCGAAGTTTGGCCGGCTCGACCCGGGACGCGTCCTGGTCGTCGATGAAGATCTTGCCGCCGGTCGGGTCGATCATCCGATTGATCATGCGAAGGCTGGTGGTCTTGCCGCAGCCGGACGGCCCGACGAACACGGTGATCTGGTTCGACGGCGCGATCAGGTCCAGGTCGTCGACCGCGACGGTGCCGTCCGGGTAGCGCTTGCTGACGTGCTCGAATCGGATCACGTTCCCGTCCCCTCTTCCGGGGCCGTCGCGGGCGCGACCGCTCCCAACTGTTCGGCCAGCGATCGGGCTTCACGGCTGACGATCTGTCCGAAGGCATGCATGCGTTCGTCGTCGATCCGGTACGTGGGTCCCAGCAGACTCAACGCCGCGGCTATTCCGCTCGAGCGCACGATCGGAGCGACGATGGCCGTCACGTCGGGTTCGAGCCGGTCGCGCTCGGCAACGTAGCCGTCGGGTCCGACAATGCCGGACAGGGCACGACCGACCGCGAGTTCGGCCCGCGGGACCGAGCGACCCACCCAGCTCGTGTGGCGCACGGCATGGGTGCCCTCGACCATGGCGACGTAGATGGCGGTGTCGTCGGGCCCGGGAATGGCGAGATAAGCCGACTCACCCGTAGCGCCGACGATTCGTTGCAGCGCCGGTTCGCCCAGCCGGACCAGGGCCTGCCGGCCGAAAGCCGAGGCGCCGAGCTGGATCAAGCGGGCGCCGGCGCGAAAGGAGCCCGACGGATCGCGGGTGACGAAGCCCGAGGCTTCGAGCGTGCGCAGCAACCGTAGCGCCGTGCTGGCCGGCAGTCGGGCGCGCCGAGCACACTCGGCCAGGGTTATCGAGTTCTCGGCGCAGACCTGGGCCAACAGCTCCACGGCCCGCTCGACCGTTCGGGTCGAACCGGCACTGGCCAGGGCGGTCACGACGGCCTCCTCCGCGAATGTGGATCTTGTTTTCCACTGCGTAGCAACCTCTTGCCGTTGGTCGGTCAGCGTGGCACGCTTCACGCCGCGACGGAACCCCCAATCCCCGTAGCCGCCGGATCGATATCTGAGCGTGATATGCCGGTCCCGGCGTCGGTTCGTCGCCGGTCGAGCCGGATACGAGCTGGAATCGTGGATTCTAACTCATCTCTATCGATGCGACCGGAAAGATAGGAGCACGGGTGTTCGAGATCGGAGCCGAGGTGCTGACACCGGCCGACGTGGTCGCCCTGGCCCGTTCGCGGACACCGGTCCGGATCAGCCCGGACGCGACGGAGCGGGCGCGCGCCTCGTACGTCCACGCCCACGCCGTGTCGGCGATCCGACCGGTCTACGGGCGATCGACCGGAGTGGGCGCTAATCGGACGATCGCGATCGATGATCCGGACGCGGCGGCGCTTCGCCTGTTGCGCAGTCACGCGACATCGGCCGGCGAACGGCGGGCGCCGGAACGGGTGCGCGCGATGCTGGCGGTGCGCGTGGCGCAGCTCGCGGCCGGCGGCAGCGGCGCCGACCCGCGGCTGCTCGACCGGCTGGCGACGCTGCTCACCGAGGGCGCCGTCCCACCCGTACGTGAACTCGGCTCGATCGGCACGGGCGATCTCTGCGCGCTTGCCGTGACCGCCCTGGCTCTCACCGGCGAAATCCCGCTCGACCCGCCGTTGTCCGAACGGTACGAGTTCGCGGCCGGAGACGCGCTCGCATTCCTGAGCAGCAATGCGGCTACCCTCGCCGACGCGGCACTCGCCCTGGTCGACCTGCGTAGGCTGGCGCTGGCCGCGCTTCCCGTGGCCGCGATGAGCTTCGTGGCGCTGCAGGGCAATGCCGAAGCTTTCGCACTAGCCGTGGACCGGGTGACACCGTTTCCGGGCGCGAACGCCGTCGGCCGGGTGCTCCGCGCGCTGATCGACCCGACGCGAGCACCCGCGCGGATCCAGGATCCCTTCGCCCTGCGCACGCTGCCGCAGGTGCACGGCGCGCTGCTCGACGCGCTGGACCGGCTCGATGACGTCCTGCGACGCCTGATCAACGCCCCGTCGGAGAATCCGGTGCTGCTGCCGGAGCTGGGCATCGCGCACCACGGCGGGTTCCACGCCGCGTACCTCGGCCAGGCGCTCGACGCCGTCCGGCTCGCCCTTGCGCAGGCGGCCGAGCTGTCGCTGGATCGGCTGACCCTGCTGGCCGAACCCGCCTACACCGGACGGGAGTCATTCCTCGGCGACGGCACCCCAGCTGCGTCCGGC
>JAFAWL010000246.1 GCA_019241805.1 Actinomycetota bacterium | reverse complement strand
TCGCGAGCAGCCCGACAGGGTGGCGGCCGCGCGACGGAATTCCCCGTTGGTCGTCGGTGTCGGTGTGGGCGAGATGTTTCTCGGCAGCGATGTGGCCGCCTTCATCGAGCACACCCGCGACGCCGTCGAACTCGGCCAGGACCAGGTCGTCGAGATCCGGCGCGACGGCTTCACCATCACCGACTTCGAGGGCCGGCCCGAGTCGGGCAAACCCTTCCGTATCGACTGGGACCTCGCCGCCGCCGAGAAGGGCGGTTACGACTACTTCATGCTCAAGGAGATCCAGGAGCAGCCGGTCGCCGTGCGCGACACGCTGACCGGTCACTTGGCCGACGGCGAGGTCCTGCTCGATGAGCAACGCCTCGACCGACGCGAATTGCGTGAGATCGACAAGGTCTTCGTCGTTGCCTGCGGCACCGCCTTCCACGCCGGGCTGATCGCCAAGCACGCCATCGAGCACTGGACGCGGGTGCCCGTCGAGGTCGAGATGGCCTCGGAGTTCCGGTACCGCGATCCGGTGCTCGACCGCCAGACGCTGGTCGTCGCGATCAGTCAGTCCGGCGAGACGGCCGACACGCTGGAGGCCGTGCGGCACGCTCGCGCGCAACAAGCCAAGGTGCTCGCGATCTGCAACACCAACGGCGCTCAGATCCCGCGGGAATCGGACGCCGTGCTCTACACCCACGCCGGTCCGGAGATCGGCGTCGCGGCAACCAAGACTTTTACCGCCCAGGTCGCCGCCGCCCAGTTGGTCGGTCTCGCGCTCGCGCAGGCCCGAGGCACGAAGTACACCGACGAGATCCTCGAAGAGTACGAGCGCCTGGCCGCTGTCCCGGAGCTGATCGAAAAGGCGCTCGGGTGCGCCGATCAGGTACGACAGCTCGCGCGCGACATCTCGGGGTCGAAGGCCGTGCTCTTCTTGGGTCGGCACGTCGGCTATCCGGTCGCCCTGGAAGGCGCGCTCAAGTTGAAGGAACTGGCCTACATGCACGCCGAAGGTTTCCCGGCCGGTGAGCTGAAGCACGGGCCGATCGCGCTGATCGAGGCCGATCTTCCGGTCGTCGTCGTGCTCCCGTCACCCGACGGTCAACCGGTGCTGCATCAGAAGATGCGCAGCAACATCGCCGAGATCTCGGCTCGCGGTGCGCGCACCATCGTCATCGCCCACGACGGCGACGACACGGTCGATTCACTGGCCACCGACGTCATCCGCGTCCCCGCGACCTCGACGCTCATCTCGCCGTTCGTCACCTCGATCCCGCTGCAGGTCCTGGCGGCGGAGATCGCCCTGGGCCGCGGCTACGACATCGACAAGCCTCGCAACCTGGCCAAGTCCGTCACGGTCGAATGATCGGCCCTCGTGGCAGAAACCGCCGGTATGAAATCGGCGTGTTGTCAGGTAGGTTGACCGGCGGCGTGCAGGAGACGCGCTTACGGATGTCGGGAGGGTCGATGCGGCTTCGGGGCGCACTGGCAGCGGGATTGTTGATCGCCGGCTTCGTCTCGGTCGCCGCAACGGTCGCCCTACCTGCCGCCTCCGCCGCTCCACCGGACGGTGGGGCATTCACCACGCTGTCCCCGAGCCGGATTCTGGACACCCGCAGCAATCTCGGTGCCTCGGCGCCAGGGGCGTTCGGCACGATCACCTTCCCCGTGGCCGGCGCCGGAGGCGTCCCGGCATCCGGTGCCGCCTCTGTCGTGTTGAACCTGACCGTCACCCAGCCGCAGGCTGCGGGTTACATCACCGCCTTCCCCAGCCAGACGCAGCCGCCGACGGCCTCGAACGTCAATTTCGTCGCCGGCGCGACCGCGGCCAACTCCGTGTCGAACCTGGTCGTGGTGCCGATCGGGACCGACGGCAAGGTGTCGCTCTATAACGGCTCGCCCGGATCGGTGCAGCTGATCGCCGACGTGTCCGGCTACTTCGCCGCGGGTGCGGCCGGTACGCCGGGCACGTTCACCGGCTCCGCGCCGACGCGGGTGCTGGACACCCGGTCCAGCCTCGGCGGTACGACGCCGGCGGCGCAGGGCCACATCGATCTCGCGCTGGGCGGCCACGCCGGCGTCCCGGTCTCCGGCGTGGCGGCCGTGGTCTTGAACGTGACCGTCAGCGCCCCGCAGACCGCCGGCTACATCACGGTCTTCGCCACCGGCACGACCCGACCAACGTCGTCCAACCTCAACTTCGTCGCCGGTCCGACCATCCAGAACTCGGTGCCCAACCTCGTCGTGGCACCGGTCGATTCAAGCGGGCACGTCACGCTTTACAACGGTTCCTCGGGCACCGTCGAGCTGATCGCTGACGTCGAGGGCTACTTCGCCGCGGGATCCTCAACCGACCTGGGCACGTTCGCCGCGCTTACGCCGCACCGTCTGCTCGACACGCGAGACGGCACCGGCGTGCCGGCGGCCGGAATCGTGCAGCCGGATGGATCAGTGAGCCTCTCGGTCGACTCCTTCGGCGGGGTGCCGGCGACCGGGGTGGCGGCAGTCGTCCTCAACGTCACGGTCACCGAGCCGACCGGCCCCGGATACGTCAGCGCGTACGCGGACGGAGCGGCCGCACCTGTCGCCTCGAACATCAACTACTCCACCGGTCAGACCGTGCCGAACCTCGTCTTCGCGCCGGTCGGCCAGAACGGTCGGGTGCGGATCTTCGTCAGTGGCACCGCCGGCGCGCACGTGATCGCCGACGTCTTCGGCTATTACGTCGGCAGCGGCCCCAACTGGCGGGCGTCCCAGTCGATCGACCCGTCCCAAGGTGGCCTCGGCCGTCCGTCCTGCGCAACGACGACGCACTGCGTCGTTCCCGACGGCTCGCGACAACTGCTGCACGTGCTCGACGCGGGAACCTGGAGCACGGTTGCTTCACCGATAACCGGCTACGGCGCGCTGGCGGTGAACTGCCCGACCGTGACGTTGTGCGTAGGCGGGGCCGTCAGCGGCGAGGGGGCTTACTGGCCCGTCGTCTACGCCAATGGGAACTGGACGGTGTCGACTGTGCACGAAGGCGCCGGTGTGCATGGCGTCTCGTGCTCGTCGAATTCGTTCTGCCTGATGAGCGACGGCAGCCCCGGCGCGTCCTTCTTCACCTTCGACGGCATGTCCTGGTCGGCGCCGCGTGCGCTTCCGTCGACGGTCGTCTACTCCTATGCCCTGTCCTGCGCCAGTGCGAGCTTCTGCGTTGCCGCTGGTAGCAGCGGACCATCGCTCGCCGACGGAGCCGTCTCGCTCTGGAACGGCTCCAGCTGGTCGAGCGCCCAAAGCATCGATGCCGACTCTGGCCTGTCAGACGTGTCCTGTCCGACCACGACGTTCTGCGTGGCGATCGACTACAGCGGCCGGGCCTCGATCTACGACGGCACCTCCTGGACGACTCCGACCGCGGTGAACCCGGGGGTAAGCCAGCTGATGACGATCTCGTGCCCGGCCGCGGGTGCGTGCGTCGCCGGCGCCGATCAGGGGCAGACCGTGGATTACGCGGCTGGCACCTGGAGCGCGCCGACGTCGGTGCTGCGCGCCACCTCGTCGGTCGTGGTTTCCTGTGTGACGTCGACGAGCTGTGTCGCTGCCAACTATTACGGTGACGTGGCGACCAGAACCGCAGCCGGATGGTCGGCGCCGAACGCGTTGTCGCCGTTGTTCAACGGTCCCTCGGCTTTGGTGTGTCCGGCGGCCGACGACTGCCAACTGCTGGACCAGGCCGACTGGACGTTCCGCTTCAGCGGCGGCGCATGGTCATCGCCGACTTCGCTGGCGGGGTCGGGGATCCGGAATCTGTCCTGCGCGTCGTCGAGTTTCTGTTTCGGCG
>JAFAWL010000080.1 GCA_019241805.1 Actinomycetota bacterium | reverse complement strand
GAATTCGCGACGAAATGCCGACCGGCGGCACCGTGTCAGAGCGGCTGCGGCAGCTGCGGCAGGCGGGCCAGCATCGAGGTCCCCCGTGCCTCCTCCGCGGTCACCGCGAAGGCCACGTGGTCGCGCCAGCCGCCGTCGATGTCCAGGAACCGCTCGTAGTAGCCCTCGCGCCGCAGCCCGAGCTTCTCGACCACCCGCAGCGAGGGCGCGTTCTCGGGCCGGATGTCGATCTCGACGCGATGCAGGCCGGCGACGGCGAAGCAGTGGTCGATCACGAGCGCGACCGCCGTCGGCGTGATGCCGCGGCCGGCGAGAGCCCCGTCGACCCAGTAGCCGATGGTGCATCCGCGTTGCACGCCGTACACGATGTTGGAGACGTTCACCTGGCCGGCGAGACGATCGGCGTAGAACACGACGAACGGCATCATGGTGCCGGCCCGGCCGGCCTTGCGCAGGGCACTGCACACCGACGGCCATGCGGAGGGCGCGTGCCGGTCGGCCCACGCCAGCGAAGACGTCGGCTCCCAAGGCGTGAGCCACGTTTCGTTGCGCAGCCGGACCTCGCTCCAGGCGCGCGCGTCACGCATGCGCGGCGGGCGTAAGGTCACCGGCCCGGCGTTGAGTTCGGCCGGCCAGGCCCGGCTGGAACTCACGCCTCAGCGATTCGACAACAGCAGCGGCATTACCGTCACCCGAGTACCGGCGACCACCTCGGTGACGTCCTCGTCGATGACGACCAGGCAATTGGACGACGCCATCGACGCGACCAGATGCGAGCCGGCGCCGCCGACCAACGAGACGCTGTAGGTGCCGTCGGCCTCCCGGTGCAGCACGCCGCGCCGGAACTCCCGCAGACCGCCGGGGCTTTCGACCCGTTCGAGGGCCACGGCCAGGACCGTGGCCCGATGGATCTGGCGCTTGCCCAGCAGCTTGCGGATCGCCGGCCGCGCGAACGCCTCGAACGACACCAAGGCGCTCACCGGATTGCCGGGAAGGCAAAAGATCGGTACGCGATCGCCCAAATGACCAAAGCCTTGAGGCATCCCGGGACGCATCGCCACGTCGGCGAAGTCAACCGTTCCGATCTCGCTCAAGGCCTGCTTGACCACGTCGAACGCGCCCCGGCTCACACCGCCGGTGGTGATCAGGATGTCGGCCCGCAGGAGCTGACTCTCGAGCCGATCGAGCAACTGCGTGTGGTCGTCGTGGACGATGCCGACCCGGTAGGCCTCAGCACCAGCGTCCCGGGCCGCGGCCGACAGCAGGTAACTATTGGCATCGGTTACCTCGCCGAAGGACGGCTTGTGCCCGACCTCGACAAGTTCGCTACCGGTCGACACGATGATCACGCGCGGCCGTGGACGCACCGACACCCGGTCCCGACCCAGCGCGGCGAGCAGCGCGATCTGTTGCGGGCCGAGCGCCGCGCCGGCACCGAGCGCCGGCTGCCCGGCCCGCAGGTCCTCGCCGGTCCGGCGCACCGACTCACCACTGAGGACGGCTTGATGGATGGCGACGCGCGCGACGCCGCCATCGGTGCCGTCCAGCGGAACGACCGCGTCCGCCCCGACCGGCATCGGCGCGCCGGTTGCGATTCGCATCGCCAAGCCAGGACCCATACCGGCACTCGCCTTGACTCCGGCCACCACGTCACCGACGACAGGAAGGACGACGGGGTTTCCATCGGCGGCATCCCGCACGTCGATGGCGCGTACCGCGTAACCGTCGGCACCGGCGTTGTCGAAGCCCGGCAGGGGCACGGGACTCACGACGTTCTCGGCGAGGAGCAGACCCTGGGCGTCGAGCAGCGTCAGCTCGATCGGATCGATGGTGCCGATGCCGTCGAGCACCGTCGCCAGATGGTCATCGACGGATCGCAGCGACTGTTCCGGCACTAGAAGTGACTCCTGTCAGCGCGACCAACCTCTGGGTCATTCTGCCGCCAATATCCGTCCCGATCGGCGTGCGCCACGTGGTGTCGACCGACGGCTTTGCTTGATCCGGCGATGGCCGGGCGGAATCCAGCGATGGCTTTGCCGACGCCGAACATGCCGACGAGACTAGCCGGGTGAGTGCCCAGAGCTCGACCAAGGCGATCGAGCGAGAACTCGCACTCGACGCGCGCAAAGCCAGGTCGGCGCAGGAGATCAGCTCGGCCCGCGCGGCGATAGTCGAAGCGGTGCGGGCGAACTGGCGGACCGAATGGCGGGTGGTCGCAGCCTTCGAACCGTTGCGCACCGAGCCGGGGTCGGTTGAGCTGCTCCACGCGGCCGCCGACCTCGGTGCACGCGTGCTGGTGCCGGTGACACAAGCCGATCGCGACCTCGACTGGCGCATGTGGCCGTCCGGTTCGCTGCTCGGCCCGGCCGCCATCGGCTCGGCTGACGTGGTGTTCGTGCCGGCTCTGGCCGTCGATCATGCCGGCGTGCGGTTGGGGCGCGGCGGCGGCTCATACGATCGGGCACTGCTCCGCCGGGGCGCAGCGACGCTCGTGGTCGCCGTCCTATTCGACGGCGAGTTCGTACGAGGCCCTCTGCCCCACGACGAATGGGACCAGCCGGTGGGTGCGGTGGTCACTCCGTCCGGGTGGCGTTCGCCGCTCGGAGTGGACGGGGAATAGCCTCATCCCGCACCATGGTTAGCAGTCGCAGAGCTAGAGTGCCAACGTTCGACCGTGTTTGATCCGGAGGAATTGCCCACAATGCCCACCTATCAGTACACGTGCACCGACGCCGAGTGCGGCCACCGCTTCGAGCTGGTGCAGTCGTTCACCGACCCGGCCGCCTCCGAGTGCCCGGTGTGCGGACACGTCGTGCGGAAGGTGTACGGCGCGGTCGGTGTCGTCTTCAAGGGATCGGGCTTCTATCGAACGGACAGCCGATCCGGCGGCTCGTCCGAACGCCGCTCCGAAGGTGGCTCGGGCTCGACGCCGGAGAAGTCGGGTGCGAGCACGTCCGGCACGTCGAAGGACGCGCCGTCGTCCTCCGGATCTTCGTCCTCGTCCGGACCTTCGTCGTCCTCGAGTCCGGCGCCTTCGCGTTCATCGTCCTCGGCGAGTTCGTCGCCCGCGGCCGCCCCTGCCTGAAGACCGTCGCGGGCGCGGCCCACGTAGGCGTCGTCCACAGGCGCAGCCACTCGTCCCCAGTTCCATTCGTCAGCGCCTGACCGGCCGGGGTGCCACCTAGCGTCACTCATATGCGTCGAGTCGCGATCGGGATGCGCCTGGCCGGGTGGCCGCGTCGCCTGCTCGCGCTGAGTTGCCTGCTTCTGGCCGCCCTCAGCGCGCTCGGGGCGACGCGGCGCGCGGGATCCGGCGCGTCGGTCGTCGTGCTCGTGGCCGCGCGCCCGATCGCGGCGGGACGCGCGCTCGTCGCCGCCGACCTCCGCCTCATCGACTGGCCGGCGGCCAGGGTCCCGACCGGGGTAATTCGACGCATCGATTCGGTGCTCGGTCGCTACGTAGCCGGGCCGGTGGCCAGTGGCGAACTGCTCACCGAGCAACGCTTCGTTGGCTCGTCGCTGGCCACCGGACTTGCCGGCGACGTCGTAGCGGCGACAGTCCCGCTGGCCGACCCGGCCGCAGCCCAGATAGTGCATGTCGGGGATCACGTCGACTTGCTGCCCGCCCCCGACACTGCCGGCCCCGAGCCGGACGGATCGCCGCCGACCCCCGTGACCACCGCGATCCTGCGCGACGTGCTCGTCCTTGCGGTGTTGGCGCAGCCGACGGGCCCGGCGCCGACGTCCGCCACTGTGGTCGTGGCAGTCGATCGGTCGCAGGAAGGGCGATTAGCGACGTTCGCGCAGCGCGGGGTATTCGCGATGATCGACGTTCCCCCCTAAGATCCGCGACGGGACGGCGGGCGCCGTCGCGGATCCATGCATGGAGGAGCCATGTTCAAGGGTTTCAAGGAATTCATCCTGCGCGGCAACGTCATCGATCTCGCGGTTGCAGTCGTCATCGGCGGTGCGTTCGCCGCCGTGGTCAGCGCGTTCGTAAGCAAGATCATCACCCCGATCATCAACGCGGCCCCGGGTGCCAAGAGTCAAGGGCTGGGCTTCTCGCTTCGGCACGGCACGAACTTCGTCGACAAGTCGGGCAACAACACCACGTTCGTGGACCTGTCCGGGATCATCAACGCCATCATCGTGTTCGTCATCACGGCGGCCGTCGTCTACATCATCTTCGTCTTGCCCATGAACAAGTTGGCCGAGCGGCGGCTGCGCGGGAAAGAGCCGGAGCCCGAGAAGAAGGCCGAAGATGTGCTGCTGCTGGAAGAAATTCGCGATCTGTTGCGAGCAAAGAACTCTGCGTCGTAGTCGCTGACCCCGGGTTGCGAGGTTGCTCGCGGTTAGGCCAACTTAACGCTGTGTACATGGGGCGGGCATCTTCCTCTAGATCGGCTACGAGAGGCTTGCCCCATGAAGCATCGGGCCCCGGCAACTTCCCTTGCCGCGACCCGGTGGTCCGACGTGGCGATCGCTGCGCTGGGCGCGATAGTGCTCGTCGCGATTACCCTGCTTGCCTGCTCGCACAGCGGCCCCCTGATCCGGGCCGGCGCCGCGAACGTCGACCCATCGGATTCCACCGACACGCAATCCACGTCAGCTGTGGCGTCACCCACGACGGCCAGCGAGGTACCGGTGCACAGCGCCGCCGCGCCGGCCGCCGTATCGGCGACGCCCGTGCAGTCCCTGGTGGCCGCGCAGACCCAGGGCATCATCGCCGGGCAGCCGTCCAATAGCGTCTCGGTTGCCGCGCTGAACGTAGCGACCGGAGCCCAATTCTTTGCCGGCAACACCAGCGGCATGTGGACTGCCAGCATGTACAAGCTATTCATCCTCGAGGCCCTGCTCTACCAACGCCAACAGGGCGGCCAGCAGCTGTCCGGCAGCGACCTCGCTCAGGCGATGCCGATGATCGAACAAAGCGATAACGACGCCGGATACGATGTATTCGAACGAGTCGGTGAAAATGCGGGCCTCAGTCGCGCCGCCGCCGCCTTCGGCATGACGCACACCGTGCCCGGCCGCACCGATCCGACGTTCACGACGACCGGAGCCGAGGACTACCTCATCCTGTTGAAGAACCTCGTTACCGACGGCCCGCTCAACGCCTACTCGCGCTCGACGGCAATCGGACTGATGCAGAACGTGGAGGCCGATCAGCGCTGGGGGTCGGCGCGATCGCCGACGCCGGCACCGCAGTCGCGACCAAGAACGGGTGGCTCTCGGTCGACAACAGCAACGGTCCGGGCGAGGACGACAACGGCCGATGGATCGTCGCCAGCTCC
>JAFAWL010000093.1 GCA_019241805.1 Actinomycetota bacterium | reverse complement strand
GGACGCTGCGCCGTCGACGTCTACTCGCACAACAGATCGCCGCGCCTCGCCACGACCGCGTAGCCGACGTCGTCGCCGATCTGTTCGCGGTGCAAGCCCAGGACTATCTCGCGTCATTGTGGGCCGTCGCGCTGCGCACTCGAGGCGGAAACGTCGATGCCGTCGCGCAAGCGCTCGCCACCGGCGAGATCGTGCGCAGCTGGCCGATGCGCAACACCCTGCACTACGTCGCGGGCGCCGACCTGCGCTGGATGCTGGCCGCCCTCGGACCGCGCGCGATCGCGGCCGCCCGCGGTCGCATGCGCGGCCTCGGCCTGGGCGACGCCGAGGTCGGACGCGCCCGAGAGGTGCTCACGGCGGCGTTATCCGACGGCGCGGCGCTGACCCGGCCCGAGATCTACGCGGTGCTCGATCCCGTCGGATTGAACCAGCCCGGGCAGGGCCTACATCTCATCAACCGCCTGGCCACCGAGTGCCTGATCTGTCACGGGCCGGTGCGCGGGAAGCAGGCCACCTTCGTGCTGGCCGACGACTGGCTGCCGGTCACGGCGCCGGTCGGCCCCGAGCAGGCGATGGCCCGACTGGCCGAACGATTCTTCCGCTCACATGGGCCGGCCACGGTAGCCGACTTCAGTTGGTGGTCGGGCACGACGCTCACCGCCGCGCGGGCGGCGCTCGACGCGGTCGCACCCGCTCTCGAGAGGCAAGAGATCGAGGGCGTGGCCTACTGGTCCGGGCCCGAGCTGAGTGGCACGCGCCTCCGCCGCGTGTTCCTGCTGCCCGGCTACGACGAGTATCTGCTCGGCTATCGCGACCGCAGTGCCGCCCTTCGCCGCGAACGGTCCGGCTTGATAAGCCCGGGCGACAACGGCGTGTTCTTCGGTTCCGTCGTGGTCGACGGCTGGATCAGTGGCCGCTGGCGGCGAACGATCGGACCCCGCCGAACCATCATCGTCGTCGACTGGTTCGACGACGTCGGCGCCGGGCGGCGCCGGGCCGCCGAACGCGCCGCGGCGCAGTGGGGTCAGGCGCACGGACAGCCGGTGGACGTGCAGCACTGCGCCGTCTGACACCTCAGCGACCGCCGGCGCTTGGCCATGCCTCGAACGTCGGTCACACCCACATCGGCCCGAATCGCACCCGAACGGCCAGCTCCGTCAACCAGCGTCCCCGCCGGGAATGTACTTGACTTGTCGCTCGTTGTGTTGCAGTGTAATTATGTAATAGAACGATGGAGGTAATACTATGAGAGGCCCACATTTCGAAGGTGAAGGCCACGGTCCAGAAGCCCACGGTCCCGAAGGCCACGGCCGAGAAGGCCACGGCCGAGGTGGCCGAGGCTGGCCGGGTGGCCGTGGACGCGGCGGTCCCGGTGGACGCGGATTCGGACGGCCCGGCGGTTGGCAGCAGGCCGACCTACCCGATGCCAGCGATGCCGCTGCCTGGTTCGGCGGTCGATTGCCCTCGACCTGGTTCACGGGAACGCCCGAGGTCACGGTCGACCGCGAGGAGATACTGGTGATCGGCCCGTTGGCGGCCCCCGAGGTCGAAGGTGACGCCGCGGCGAAACGCGCCGCTGTCGCGGGGCGGATCTCCCGCTTTCGCGAGCAGACGCGTGAGGAACGCATGGCAATCGCGAACGAAGCCCAGGCCCGCTACGGGCGAAGCGTCGCCTGGGGCGCCAGCGTGGACGGCGAGCGAACCCTATTCACTCACCTCGCCGTACCCGTGATGACGAGACTGCGTCAACCAGAACGGCAGGTACTCGACACCCTGGTCGACGCCGGTGTCGCGCGATCACGCTCCGAGGCTCTGGCCTGGAGCGTGAAACTGGTCGGCGAACACGCCAGCGAGTGGCTGGAGAAGCTACGGACGGCGATGAACGACGTGGACACCCTGCGCAGCGAAGGCCCCGACCTCTGAACAGACGCCGTGCGGCGGCTGGTGCGTCAGTAGCGGCTGCCGCCTGAAATCTCACGCACGGCCGGCCGGACGTCGGCGAGGTACACCATCGCTACGACCGTGCCGATCAGCGAGAACGGGTTGAGCGGGCTGAGCTGCGGCACCGCGGCGATCGCGGCACTCGCGATCGTCAGCGCCAGCCAGGCCGGCTTGCTCAACTTGTGCGCGGCTCGAAACGCCCCGGCCTTTCGAGTCACGCAGTCGACTGCCGCCCAAACCTTCAGCGCCAACAGGCCCCAGAACAGGACGACGTCGATCCAGTAGTAGACGTCGTTTATCAGGACCACGGGCTCAGGGTATCGAGAACAGCAGCTACGCCGCCCGGACCGATGCCCTCGACGAGGGCAGCCCCTCGCCGTCATACCAGGACGCCAGA
This sequence comes from Actinomycetota bacterium, assembly GCA_019241805.1. Lineage (GTDB taxonomy): Bacteria > Actinomycetota > Actinomycetes > Mycobacteriales > Jatrophihabitantaceae > JAFAWL01. The sequence goes on along the minus strand of JAFAWL010000093.1, from coordinate 307 downwards.
CGAGATCGGTTCGGGCCGGGTTTCCCGTTACTCGGTAGCCGACTTCGTTGCGGTCGACTTGTTCGCCGCAATCTTCGACGCGGCCGTCTTCGGGACCGCGGGCGCTGCAGCCGGAGGCTTCAAAGCAGCGGACTTTACAGCCGCGGAGGTCGTGACCGCGGGCGGTGAAGCCGCGGTCTTTGCGCTCGCGGTTTTTGCGCTCGCGGTTTTTGCGCTCGCGGTTTTTGCGCTCGCGGTTTTTGCGCTCGCAGTCTTTGCGCTCGCAGTCTTTGCGCTCGCAGTCTTTGCGCTCGCAGTCTTTGCGCTC
>JAFAWL010000038.1 GCA_019241805.1 Actinomycetota bacterium | reverse complement strand
CGGCGAGACGATTCTCGTCCAGCCGACGGCCCTGATCTATCGGGACCTGACCGTGTCGATGCACCTGCACCTGGAGTACCCGCGCTTCCAGCGCTTCAGCTGGCATCCCGGCTACGACCACCGCAACACCTGGTTACGCCTGATCGGGCCGGGACGCGTCGCCGTGCAGTCGATCTTCGAACGCCCCGAGTCCAGCGAAGCGATCACCAACCACTCGCCGGCGACCGCCCAGCGTTGGTGAGCGCTCCGGGCTGGCACCAGGACCGGACCGGGCGCACGATGGAGCGGTGAACCGACCTTCCGATCCGGCCGTACGGGCTGGTCGCGAGCGTGTTCTCGCGCTGCTCGACGCGGCGTCGGCCGGTGGATCTCTGCTCGTTCCCTCGGCCAACTCGCTAGCTCCGATCGCACGTCTGGACCTGCGGCTGGAGGCGAAGCTCTTCCGGCGCTCGGTGGCACACCTGGACCAGGAGGGCTCCGACTACCCGACCCGGCGGCTCTGGCCACGCACCATCGCGAGCGCCGTGGCCGCCGGCGCGTTGGACGCGGTCCTGCTCGTTATCGCCGTGGTCCTCGGTTGGACGGTCACCACCGTCGTCACAGCGGTTGTGCTCGGAGCACTCGCCGTCGTGGCGGCCGGCGCGATCGGCATCACCCGACATGACCCGTTGAGATTGACGCGCTCTGAGCGTCGGGCGGTGCATCGCGCCGGTCACTGGCGTTCGGCACAGCCGTGGGACGGCCACCTGTCGGCCGGCCCGGAGTACCGACTGGTGCAGGTCGCCGCCCAGGCCGCGGTGCGGTTGGCCAATGCGCGGGCCTGGACGAGCGGCTACCTCGACGAGCACCGGGCGCAGCTTGATCTCGGTGCCGAACTGGACGCCATCGATGAGCAGGCCTACGCGCTGGCGCTGGCGCTGGCGCTGGCGCGGGCACGGGCCGGCGTGGACGGCGGGCCGAGCGGGCCGAGCGGGCCGAGCGGGCCGAGCGGGCCGAGCGGGCCGGTATGGCTGGCGGCGATCGACCGGGTCGCCGCCCTGCACGTCTATGCCGAGCACGTCGTGGCGCTCGACGCCGAGCTGATGCGGGCCGCCGCCGCCTTCGGCGCCCAGCACGAGCTCGACCGGCTCTATGCCGGCGGCGCGCGGGACGAACTGGCCACGGCCGAGGTACGCGGGCTGATCGATCAGATGGACTTCATCCGCAGGTCGGTAGCCGATCATCCGTCGGCACTCGAGAGCGGCTCTGCTTAGCGTCTCGCATACTGAGACGTATGTCCCGCTGATCGGGATGATCGACTAGCCTCGACGACGTGACGCAGGTCGAGGTTGCGGCACGCGCCGGCCGCTGGACAGTCCTAGCGATCGGCACGTGCTCGCAGGCCGCGACCAGCGCGTCCATCTACGGCGTCCCCCTGCTCGTACCGGCGATGCGACGCGAGCTGGGGCTCAGTCTCGAAGGCGCCGGTGCGGTCGTTTCGGCGCCGATCGTCGGAATGTTGCTGACGTTGATCGCCTGGGGAGCCCTGGCAGACCGCTACGGCGAACGGCTGGTGATCGCTACGGGGGTCAGCGCCTCCGCCGTGCTGCTGGCCGCGGCGTCCCAGGCTGACAGCGCGCCGCTCCTCGCCGTTTTGCTGGGCCTGGCCGGAGCGGCGGGGGCGTCAGTCAATGCGGCCAGCGGTCGCATGATCATGGGCTGGTTCAGCGTGAAGGAGCGCGGCCTGGCCATGGGTATCCGGCAGACCGCCCAGCCACTGGGGGTCGGGATCGCCGGCCTGATGTTGCCGCCGCTGGCCTCCGCACACGGGCTGTCAGGTGCCATCCTCGGGCTGGCCGGATTCAGCGCCGTGGTGTCGGTGCTGGTGGTGTTCGGCACCAGCGATCCGCCCCGTCCGATGCGCACGGACAGCGCCACGGCAGGCTCGCCCTATCGGAGCGCTGTGCTCTGGCGGATTCACGCGGCCAGCGCCATGCTGGTGTTCCCTCAGTTCGCGGTCTCGACCTTCACGCTGGTGTACCTGGTCGGCGTGCGCGGCTGGGATTCGTCGACCGCGGGTCGTCTCATCTTCGGTTTCCAGTTCGTCGGCGCGACCGCTCGCATCGCTGCCGGCCTCTGGTCTGATCGGCGGGGCAGCCGGCTGCGGCCGATGCGACAGCTCGCGGTCGCGAGCGCGTTGCTCATGGTGGGCCTCGGCATCGGTGCTTGGACGCACGCAGCGTGGATCGTGGTCGTGTTCGGGCTGGCCGCGCTGGTCACCGTGGCCGACAACGGGTTGGCCTACGTCTCGGTCGCAGAGATCGCCGGGCCGTCGTGGGCCGGGCGGGCGTTGGGCGTCCAGAACACCGGGCAGAACATCGCGTCGGCGCTGACTGCTCCGGTGCTGGCCGCGATCATCGGCAGCGGGAGCGGACACTACGGCCTGGCCTTCACGCTGGTTGCGATTCCGCCGCTGCTGGCGATCGCGTTGACGCCCGTACCGGCCGAACGAGTGGACGATCGGTGATCCGCCCACGGCTACTTACGGGGCCAGTGACTCCGGGCTGTCGGCCGCCGTGCGGAATTGAGCACCGAGTGCCGAGCACGCCTCGGCGATGACGTCGAGCTTGGCCGCACTGAACCCGCTGAGCGCGCCGTCGATGTGTCGATCGACCTGCTCGTACATCCACTGCACGGCGTGCGTGCCCGCCGGGCGCATGGTCACGATGACGCTGCGCTTGTCCTCGGGGTTCTGCGTTCGCGCGATGTAGCCGGCCGACTCAAGCTGGCTGAGAAGTGAGGTCACCGTGCCCGACGTGAGATTCATCCGGTCGGCCAGCTCGCTGGGCGTGATGCGTTCCGTGCGAAAGATGAGGCTCATTGCGATCAGCTCGGATCCGGTGACGTCGAGCTCGTCCGCCAGTCGCGCGCGGTAGCGCTCCCAGCCGAGGACGAGTTCACGCAGCGTCATCGACAAGCCTCGGACGTCGTGCACTGGGTGGCTCATTTTGGCCCCACTGCTGGCCCCGCTTCACGAATTATCTTGAGGACCATACTACTTTCCGTGGCGACGGTCAAGATGGCCGTTGGTCCACCAGGCCGGCCGGCAGTCGTGAATCTGCCGCTGGAATAAGGGGATTCCGAGATATTCGCCCGATGGTGACGTCCCGGGTTGCTTGCCGGGCGGCCTATTGCCGAATGTGGTTACTTCACGGTCAAGTTATTAGGTGGTAAAGTTTCAGCACGGGAGGCGGCGCCATCGGGGGCGCGCCGCGTCTGCACACAGTCGGCTTCACGGTCGACGTGTGTTTGCAGGGGCCGGGCGCCAAACCCGGCCCCTGTGGCATTCGTCCCGGCGCTTCGCGCCCGGGTCATTCGCCGCTGCCGCCCACGTCGCTCGGTGCGCGTTCGCTGACAGCGAGACTGATCCGTGCTCACACCGTGCGTGGCCTGGCTACGGTGAACGCGGCGGCCCGTCGGAGGCCGCGGCGCCTGTCGGGAGGAAGCACATGCGGATCGCCGTAATCGGAACAGGCAACATCGGTGGAACCCTCGGCCGGGCGCTGGCCCACGCCGGCAACGAGGTGAGCTTCGGTTCGCGTCAGCCGGACTCCGACGGGGCACCAGGCGACGCGTTCGAGCGATCTGTCCCGGTCGCCGAGGCGCTCGAGGGCGCGGACGTGGTACTGCTCGCCATCCCCGCGGCTGCTGTCGCCGAGTTCCTTGAGGAGCACGCCGGGCGGCTGGCCGGAGTGCTCGTCGTCGACGCAACGAACAACATCCGCGCGGAGGTCGCCAACGCGGCGGCGGCGATAAAGCAGGCGGCTCCGGAGGCGCGTTACGCGCGGGCGTTCAACACCCTGGGCTGGGAGAATTTCGCCGAACCGAGCTTCGACGGTGTCGCGGCCGACCTGTTCTTCTCCTGCGCGGCATCCGACCGGGCGATCGTCGAAGGCCTCATCTCCGACGTCGGGCTGCGGCCGGCATTCCTTGGCGAAGGGGCCCAGGACATGGTCGACTCGCTGCTGCCCATCTGGTTCACGCTCGCCCAGCAGCGCGGTCATCGCCGGATAGCGCTCCGAATCCTGGAAGCCTGAGCCGGCGTCCCTTTTGGTCGGTCAGCCGATCACTGGGGGTCCTTGGCAAGCGATTGCCCGCCAACTGCGCGACACGCCGCGTGTTGCGCAGCAGACGTGCGAGCGGTCCTGCGCGAACACGGTCGACCGTCAGAGGTCCGGTCACGTTCTTTGGCGGA
>JAFAWL010000322.1 GCA_019241805.1 Actinomycetota bacterium | reverse complement strand
GATCTCTGCTCCGGTTCGGGCGCGCTGGCGCTGTCCCTGGCGCACGAGATCCCGGGCAGCCGGGTACTCGCGGTCGAGGGCTCACGGGACGCATTGCCCTGGCTGCGACGTAACGTCGGTGATGCCGTCGAGGTTGTCGTGGCCGACGTCGGCGATGCCGCGATGTTGCCTACCTGGACGGCGCGAGTGGACATCGTCGTCGCCAATCCTCCCTACGTCCCTGAGTCCGCGCCGGTGTCACCCGAGGTGCGCCACGATCCGGTGAACGCGGTGTTCGCCGGATCGGACGGGCTCGCGGTTATCCCCAGTGTCATCTCCGCGGCGGGACGGCTGCTGCGACCGGGCGGATTTCTGGCGCTCGAGCACGACGACTCGCACGCAGAGTCGGTCCCGACGCTGCTCGAGCATGACGGGCGCTGGGCTGAGATCCGGGATCACCGCGATCTCGCCGGGCGACCGCGTTACGTCACCGCGGTGCGAGCACAGAATTAGTCCGGTGCGAACACCCGATTAGTCCTCGCGGGGTTGTTCAGCGCAGCAGCGCGCGCGGCTCGCCATGGGCGTTCATCCCGGGTCCGGCCGGCACGCAGCGCCCGCCGCGGTCCGCGGAGTCGTAGGCCTGGCGCAGGCAGTTGCGCAGGGCGAGTTGGCCCCAGTAGTTCGGATGTAACGACTCCTGGATCGTGTACGGGCCGGCAAGGGCCGACACAGTGCGGATATTGACCACCCACTCGCTGAGGTCCGCGGCTCCCGGCGATCGCCACGATGACAGATCCGTCTCCTGCAGCTTGTGGTCGGTGTTCTCACACAATCGGTGACCGTCGAACAGATCGGCGACGTCGAGCACCTGGACATCGGGTAGACCGCTGGCCGATACGGCGGCCCGCACGGCCGAATTGATCGTCGGCACAATCGTGTTGTCGGCGTAGTCGGCGTCGGCATTCCAGAATCCGCAGCCTCCCACCGTCTGCCGCGCCAGACCGGACTCCGGATAGCGGATCGCCGCGCCCGGAGCGAGCGGTGACGGATAGGTCTGCACGATCAACGTGTAGTCCGCCGGGTCGTACCCGTCGGCCGCCAGTGCCTGTGCGAGATTGCGCAATCCGGTCGTGATCCGATCGGACACCGTGCGCACGGTGGTGGACGACACTGCTGCGCGCACCGCCCCGTCGTCATCGCAGTGGTTCTTCCAGAACGACGGTGAGAGCAGGTAATCGCTGACGCAGTCCTCGACGATCGAGGCGAAGTCGAAGTCATTGCCGCCGATCGAGACCACTACTGCGCTGACATGGTGACCCGCGGCGAACTGCTCCAGGGCCAGGGCCTGCCCGATGTGGCCCGCATGATCGTCGTAAAAGTCAAGCCCCGGCTTGAAGGGCGAACGGGGGGAGTAGGGCACGGTCGCGGTGCCGGCCCCCGAACAGGCGAGGTTCTGCCCGCGAGCCGTACCGATGAACACCTCCGCCGAGGTCGATCGGTCGCAGCCGGCAACCGGATAGGCCGAGTTGGAGTCCGCGTACGCATTCGGCCCGAGCGCGTCCACATGTGCGGGCGAGCTGGCGTTTCCCGCCCAGCGCCCGCCCTCACCGGAGATATACGAGTCACCGACGCTGACGATCCAGCTCGGCGGTGCGAAGTCGTGCGGTACGAACGCCGCGACGCCGGGCGCGAGCAACGTCGGCACCGGAACAAGCACCGCGACCAGCGCGCCCAGCCGGATCAGACGGCCCCGGTGACCCGTCGTTCGGCCCATGTGCACTCCGCCTTCGGCGCAACCGGCGCCGACTCGTTCTGCTTCGGTCGTCCGCCCGGCTGCTGGAGGCAAGACGACTCGCACAGCGATGGTGACATCGGCCCCCGACGGTCGCCAAATCCCTCCTCGCGGGAGGATGGCCGGCGTGAGCATCGTCTACGACTGCGGCGACCCCGACGTCCGCGAGAACGCGATCGCGACCGCCGCTCGCACCGTCACCGGCGGCGAGCTCGTCGTGCTGCCGACCGACACCGTCTACGGCATCGGAGCCGACGCCTTCGACGCGAGCGCCGTGGCGCAGCTGCTGGCAGCCAAGGGCCGCGGACGCGACATGCCGGTGCCGGTGCTCGTCGGATCCTGGGACACGATCGACGGATTGGTGAGCTTCGTCCCCCCGCAGACGCGATCGCTGATCGAGGCGTTCTGGCCGGGTGGGCTCACCCTCGTGGTCGAGCACGCTCCCTCGCTGTCGTGGGACCTCGGCGAGACCCGGGGTACCGTCGCGATCCGGATGCCGCTACACCCGGTCGCTATCGAGCTGCTGACCAAGACCGGGCCGATGGCCGTCTCCAGCGCCAACGTGTCCGGCCAGCCGCCGGCGTTGACGGCGGCCCAGGCGCTGGACCAGCTCGGCGATTCGGTCGCCGTCTATCTCGACGGGGGTCCCGCCGCAGTCGGCGTCGCCTCCACAATCGTCGACGTGACCGCCGAAACGCCCCGCCTGCTGCGCGCCGGCGCAGTGGGACTCGAACAGCTGCAGGCGGTCGTGCCCACCATCGTCGGCTGAGCCCGCCACGGGCGCCGAGCCGCACGGCGCCGTTGACACGATCTGGTCGTCGTTGACGGACCGACACAGCCGAAGGGCATAGCCTCAAGCCCGATGCATCCCAGTCTCGAGTACGCGCTGGTCTTCTGCGTGGCCGCCGCGGGCTCGTACCTGTTCACCCCACTGGCTCGGATCGTGGCCGTGGGGTGGGGTGCCGTGGCCTGGCCCCGTGACCGTGACGTCCACGCCGTCGCGACACCGCGGATGGGCGGCGTGGCGTTGTTCGGAGGGTTCGCCCTCTCGATCGTGGTCGCCCGGCAACTGCCGACACTTCGCGCCGGCTTCGGGTTCGGTCCGGACCTGAAGTGGGTGTTGATCGCCTCGGCGATGATCTGCGCGTTGGGTGTGGTGGACGACCGCTACGAGCTCGACTCGTTGACCAAGCTGGCCGGTCAGGTGGCGGCCATCGGCGTCCTGGTCACCAAAGGCGGTGTGCAGCTCGGCCTGATCTGGGTGCCGTGGGGTCACGCCAGCACCCATGTGCTCGGTCCCGACAACGCGATCCCGCTCACCGTGCTCGTCACGCTGATAACGGTGAACGCGGTCAACTTCGTCGACGGGCTGGACGGGTTGGCTGCCGGGGTCACGGCGATCTCGGCGATCGCGTTCTTCGTCTTCTCCTACCACCTGGCCGTGATCGGGGCGACCGACGTCGCGGCCGCTCCGACGTTGATCTCGGCGGCCCTGGCCGGCACCTGCATCGGATTCCTGCCGCACAACTTCTCACCGGCACGGATCTTCATGGGTGACTCGGGCTCGATGCTCGTCGGCATGCTTCTGGCTGCGGCCGCGACCGCCGCGACGACCACGAGCGATCCGCAGACCATCGGCGCGGCCAGCGTCTCGCTGCCGCTGGTCCTGCCCGTCCTCATTCCGCTGACGGTGCTGGCGAT
>JAFAWL010000096.1 GCA_019241805.1 Actinomycetota bacterium | reverse complement strand
CGGCGAGCGGCCGGGTGTTACGAGGCGGTGGCCGACTTGTGAAACGGTCAGAGAAACAGCGGGTTCACACGACCGTAACGCCTGGCCCTCCCGCCCTCCATATAAACGCGCAGTCCTCGTCAAGACCACCCAAGGAGTCTTCATGTCCACACGGCTCAAGCTTGGTGCGGGGCTTGCGCTGGTCATCGCAGCTGCGGCAGCGTGGATGCTGCTCGGCGCGGTCTCAGCGACGGCTGAGCGACCCCACCACGGCGGGTCGCATGTCTCGCACGTGCTGCTGATCTCGGTCGATGGCCTGCACCAGTCGGATCTGGCCTGGTACGTTCGCAACCACCCGGACTCGGAGTTGGCGCGGCTGACCGACGGCGGCGCCGAGTACTCGCACGCGCTGACCCCCGTCCCGTCCGACTCGTTCCCGGGGATGGTCGGGCAGGTGACCGGCGGCAACCCCGGCACCACGGGCGTGTACTACGACGCCGAGTACAACCACGACCTGCTTCCGCCGGGCAGCGCTTGCCCGAGCACGCAGACCGGGACCGCGGTCGACTACTTCGAGATCATCGACAAGGACCCCTCCGCGCTCGACGCCGGCCAGGGACTGCCGGGCCTGCCCGACAGCATCCTCAACATGACCGGCAATCCGCTCCAGGCCGGGCTGTTCGACACGACCAAGCTGCCGGTCGACCCGCGCACCTGCCAGGCCGTTTATCCGCACCAGTACCTCAGAGTCAACACGGTGTTCGAGGTGGCCAAGGCCGACGGCCTGCACACCGCGTGGTCGGACAAGCACGTCGCCTACGAGATCCTCGACGGGCCCTCGGGCACGGGCATCGACGACCTGTTCGCGCCGGAGATCAACAGCAACTCGCTGCAGCACAACGGCAGCCCGTATCCCGACCACGGCGACTGGACCACCGACAACGCCGCGACGATGCAGTACGACGACTACAAGGTCCAGGCGGTGATCAACGAGATCAACGGCTACGACCACAGCGGCAAGACGTACGAAGGGACGCCGGCCATCTTCGGGATGAACTTCCAGACGGTGTCCACGGCCCAGAAGCTCCCGACGTCGGACGGCCTGACCGGCGGCTACCTGCCCGGCACCGACACGCCGGGACCCTTGGTCACCCGAGCGCTCGGCTACATCAACAGCCGCCTCGAGAGCATGGTCGACGCGATCGGCGCCCGCGGGCTGGCTGACTCGACTGCGATCATCCTCTCGGCCAAGCACGGCCAGTCGCCGATCGACCCGAGCACGCTCACGCGCATCGACGACGGGCCGATCGTCGACAACATCAACAAGGCGTGGCGCGACGCCGGCCACTCCAGCGACATCGTCGCCACCGACGTCATCGCCGGTGGCCCCGCGGGCAGCCGCGACGACGCATTCCCGCTGTGGCTGACCGACCGCTCGCGGCCGGCGGCGGACTTCGTGGCTGACTACCTGTGGAACCACGCGGCGACCGGCAACACGTACAACCCGGCTGACGTGACCATGCCCGGCCCGAGCCGGACGCTCGATCACTCCGGGCTGGGGGCGGTCTACGCCGGCGCGGCGGCGGCACGCTACTTCGGCACCTCGCCGAGCGATCCGCGCCATCCCGACGTGTGGGGCGTCGTCCAGCACGGCGTCGTCTACACCGGCAAGACGAAGAAGATCGCCGAGCACGGCGGCGCCGACTTCGAGGACCGCAACGTGCCAATCCTCGTCTACGCGCCGGGCGCCGTGCGGCCGGGCGCGTCCGATGAGTGGGTCGAGACGACGCAGATCGCGCCGACGATCCTGTCGCTGCTCGGGCTCAACCCGTTCGCGCTTCAGGCGGTGCGGATCGAGGGAACTCCCGTGCTCCCCGGCGCGCGCCAGGAGCACGGCGACCGATAGCCGCAACGGCAAGCTCCGTCAGGGCGTGGCGCGAGCCGCGCCTGACGGAGCGCCGCGGCCGTCATGTCGAAATCGGCTAGGTTCGTACGTCATGGGCACAAACCCCCCAATCAAGGAGGCCTCATGCCCCAGTACATGATGCTGATCTACACCTCGGAGGCCGCGCCGCCGCCC
>JAFAWL010000088.1 GCA_019241805.1 Actinomycetota bacterium | reverse complement strand
CGTCAACACCCGATCGCCCGGGCCGACCAGCAGGCGAAGCACCAGATCTATGGCGTGCAGTGCACCGTTCGTGATCATGATCTGTTCGGGGCCGGTCGGCACGCCGCGGGCACTGAAGCGAGCCGCGATCGCCGTTCGCAGAGCGGTCAACCCGATCGGGTCGTAGCCGTCCTGGGCGGCCAGCCGATCGAGCGTGGGAAGCGCCCGGGCGATCACCCCCGGCAACAGGCCGGTCGGTGCGGGCAGGGCCGCGCATGACAAGTCGATCACGTCGGTCGGGGCTGACGCCGGGTTCCAGCGGGCCAAGCTGTATCGCGCGTCCTGGCCGGGGGGAATCGTCACGAAACTGCCGGCTCCGGTGCGGCTGGCGAGCAGGCCCAGTTCGCGCAGCCGATCATAGGCCCCGGTCACGGTCGCGCGACTCAGGCTCAAGGTCGAGGCGAGGCTGCGCTCGGACGGTAACCGGGAGTCCGGGGCAATGCGGCCGTCCCGGATCAGCGCACTGATGCCGTCGGCCAGAGCGAGATAAATCGGGGCGGCGGATTCGGTGACCGGTGCCAGGAGCTGGCTGAGGGCGCGGGCGCTCAGCGAGGTCATCGGAGTAGCCATACCCAGATAATGGCATGCCAAATTGGCCTGAGCCAGATCCTGCCGTGCCCGAGACCGAGCCATTCGCTGCCTAATGGCCGGCGAATCGCGGACCACTGACGTGAATATTGGCCACCATGCACTCGATGGTCCGGCGATTGACGCAGCTTTACGTCGGGCTGCTCCTCTACGGCCTGTCCTCGGCGTTGATGGTCCGCTCACGGCTGGGCCTCGATCCGTGGGACGTCTTCCATCAGGGCCTCGCGAAGCGCGTCCACCTACCGATGGGCGTGATCGTCAACCTGGTGGGCCTCGTCGTGCTGCTGTGCTGGATTCCGCTTCGGCAGCGCCCCGGGCTCGGCACGGTCAGCAACGTTGTGCTGGTCGGCTCGGCATTGTCGGCCTCACTGCCGCTTCTGCCCGCGACGCAGCTTCTCGTGCCGCGGATCAGCTACCTGGTCGGCGGGATCATGCTGTGCGGACTGGCGACCGGCCTCTACATCGGCGCTCGATTCGGACCTGGCCCCCGCGACGGTTTGATGACGGGACTGCCGCGGCTCACCGGGCTTTCCATCCGGATGGTCCGAACGATCATCGAGGTCAGCGTGCTGACCGTCGGGTGGCTGCTGGGTGGCACCGTCGGAATCGGGACGGTCGCCTTCGCCCTCGCGATTGGGCCACTGGCCCAGATGTCACTGCGCTGGTTCGACCTGGACCCGGCGCTCAATCCTCGTCGTCGTCGCGCGCGAGCCAGGCGGCCAGGCGTTCGATGGCGGTCTCGAAATCCGGGTGAGCGTCGAGGAACTCCTGCAGAAGATCAGCCAGTGAGCTGAAGCTCAGCTGTTCCTCGCCCCGCCGCTGAGCCAACTCCTCGATGCCGCGGTCGGTGAAATACATCGACCCACCCTACGTCGGGCCCGATGCGGGATTCGGCGTCGACCCTTCTGATCAGTCGGCCGGGTAACGCACACCGAGCTCGGCCCGCGCCGCGTCGAGCACCTCGAGCACCTCGATCGTGTCGGACAGCGGCATGATCTCGCTTTCGGTGCGGCCCGTGCGAAGGCACCCGGCGACCTCGCCGAGCTCGTCGAGGTATCCCGCCGGTCGCTCGGCCGAGATCGTGTAGGTCTGTCCGCGGGAGTTGAGGACAAGCTCGCTCGGTCGATGCACCCGCATCCCCATCGAGATCCAGCCCGCGGTACCGGCGACGACGCCGGTGAGCGGGTTACGGCCGCGCGCCGTACAGGCCAGCTGGGCGAATCGTCCGCCCGAGTAGGTCCATTGCAGCGCCGCGGTGACGTCCGCTCCGGTCGGGGCAAGCGCCCCGGTGGTCCGGGTCGCCTCCGGGCGTCCCAAGAACATCCAGGCGAAGTTGGCGACGTAAACCCCTAGATCCAGCAGCACGCCGCCGCCCGCGGCCAGGTCGTAGAGCCGGTGCCGGGGGTCGTACGGGAACTCCGACGACAGGTCAGCACGCACGCTGATCACCTCTCCGATCGCGCCGGATCCGACCAGCTCCACTGCTCGCCGGAGCAGAGGGTTGAAGCGCATCCACATGCCTTCCATGCAGAACAGGCCGCGTGAGCGTGCGGCCGCCGCCACCTCACGCGCTTGTCGGGCGTTGAGCGTGAAGGCCTTCTCGACGAGCACCGGCTTGCCCGCGTCGATCGCGAGCAGCGCGTGCCCGTGGTGCTGGGCGTGGGTGGTGGCCACGTAGACGACGTCGATGGCGTCGTCGGCGACCAGGTCGGCGTAGGACCCGTAGGCCCGCGGCGCGCGCAGTTCATCCGCCAACGCGGCCGCTCGGGCGTGATCTCGAGCCGCGACGGCGACGACCTCGTGGGCGGCCGAGTCCAGGATCTCCGTCCCGACGGTGCGCGCGATTGCGCCGGCGCCCAGGACGCCCCAGCGCAGCGGCGCCCCGATCGGCTGCGATCCCACCCGATCAGTGCAGGGCCGTGGCCACGATCTCGCGCTGTTGCGCCTCGTGCACCCGGGCCGATCCGACGGCGGGTGAGGCAGAGGCACGCCGCGACACCCGGAGCAGCGGCCGGCCGGCGAGGTGCTCGGGCAGGTTGAGGGCGATGAACGGCCAGGGTCCCTGGTTGGCCGGCTCCTCCTGCACCCACACCAGCTCGGCGTTCGGGAACCGGTCGATCGCGGTCCGGATCGCTTCGGCCGGCAGCGGGTAGAGCTGCTCGACGCGGACGAGCGCGACGTCGGTGATGCCACGCGCCTCCCGCTCCGCCGCGAGATCGTAATAGATCTTGCCGCTACACAGGATCACCCGGCGAGCATTCTCGGCCGCGGCGTCGCCGATGATTGGTTGGAAGGCGCCACCGGTGAATTCGTCGAGCTGACTGACCGCGGCCTTGAGCCGTAGCAACGACTTCGGCGTGAACGCGACCAGGGGTCGACGGACCGGGGAAAGACCTTGACGGCGAAGCAGGTGAAAGTGGTTCGCCGGCGAAGAGCACATCGCGACCGTCATGTTGTTCTCGGCTGCCAACTGCAGAAACCGCTCCGGCCGACCCGACGAATGGTCCGGCCCCTGGCCCTCGTAACCATGGGGCAGCAACAACGACAGCGCCGAACGCTGACCCCATTTGGCCTCACCGGAGGCGATGAATTCGTCGACGATGGTCTGCGCGCCGTCGGCGAAGTCACCGAACTGCGCTTCCCAGCAGACCAGCGCGTCGTCGCGCACGATGGAGTAGCCGTACTCGAAGCCCATGGCCGCGTACTCAGACAGCAGCGAGTCGTAGGCCCAGAACGGTGCTTGATCGGGCGCGAGTTCGCGCAACGGCACGTATTCGGCCCCGCTGTTCCGGTCGATCAGCACGGAGTGGCGCTGGGTGAAGGTGCCGCGACGGGAATCCTGACCGGCCAGGCGGACGGCTCGCCCCTCCAGCACCAATGACCCGAACGCAAAGAGTTCCGCCGTGGCCCAGTCGACGTTGCCGCTACTGGCCATCGCGGCCCGCCGGTCGATCTGAGGCTTGAGCCGGGGATGCACGGTGAAGCCGGCCGGGATGTTCTCGTAGGCGTCACCGATGCGTTTGATCACTTCGAGTGGTACCGAGGTGGTGATCTGCTGCGCCGGCGTTATCGACTCGATCTCCGGCTCGGCCTGCGAGCGACCGGTCGCGTTACGCGTCTCGACGAACACCTTCTCCAGTTGCTGCTGGAAATCTCGCAACGCGAGCTCGGCGTCTTCCAGCGTGATGTCACCGCGGCCGACCAGCGCCTCGGTGTAAATCTTCCGCACGCTGCGTTTGGTGTCGATGATGTCGTACATCAGCGGCTGGGTGAACGACGGGTTGTCGGCCTCGTTGTTCCCGCGCCGCTGGTAGCACACCATGTCGATGACGACGTCCTTGCTGAACTCCCGCCTGAACTCGACCGCCAGCCGCGCCACGCGCACACAGGCCTCGGGGTCGTCGCCGTTGACGTGGAAAATCGGCGCGGCGATCATTCGGGCGATGTCGGTGGCGTAAAGACTCGAGCGCGACGCCGAGGGTGACGTGGTGAAGCCGACCTGATTGTTCACCACGACGTGAACCGTGCCGCCGGTGCGGTATCCCCGTAGCTGCGACAGGTTCAGCGTCTCGGCGACGACGCCCTGCCCGGCGAACGCCGCGTCCCCGTGCAGCAGGACGGGCAGCACGCTGTACCCGTCCTCGCCCTTGTTCAATAGGTCCTGCTTGGCCCGCACGATGCCTTCGAGGACCGGGTCGACGGCTTCCAAGTGCGAGGGATTGGCCGTGAGGCTGACCGCGATCGAAGCGCCGCTCTGCGCGGTGAAGGTGCCGTCGGCCCCGAGGTGGTACTTGACATCACCCGAGCCCTGGGCCGTGCCGGGGTCGATGTTGCCCTCGAACTCGTTGAAGATCTTGGCGTAGGGCTTGCCGATGATATTGGCCAGGACGTTCAGACGGCCCCGATGGGGCATGCCCACGACGACCTCGTCGAGTTGGTGCTCGGCTGCTTCGGTGAGCACCGCGTCCAACAGCGGGATCACCGTTTCGGCGCCTTCGAGGCTGAAACGCTTCTGTCCGACGTATTTGGTCTGCAGGAATGTCTCGAACGCCTCGGCCACGTTCAGCCTACCGAGAATGTGCAACTGCTCCTCGCGGGTGAGCTGATCGTTCGCGACCTCGATGCGTTGCTGGATCCAGCGGCGCTGTTCCGGATCGGTGATGTGCATGTATTCCACGCCGACCCGGCGGCAGTACGCGTCGCGCAGCACGCCGAGGATGTCGCGCAGCTTCATCAGCTTCTCGCCGGCGAAACCGTCGACCGGGAACTCGCGGTCGAGATCCCACAACGTCAGGCCGTGCCGAGCGATGTCGAGGTCGGGATGGCTACGCACGGTGAACTCGAGCGGATCGGTGTCCGCCATGAGGTGACCGTTGGTGCGGTAGGCGTTGATCAGCTCGATCACGCGGGCGTTCTTGTCAATCTGACCTTCGTGGCTGAACCGCCGATCGACCAGCCACCGCACCGGCTCGTACGGGATCCGAAGTGCAGCGAAGACCTCGTCGTAGAACTCGTCGGCCAGCAGCAGTTCGTGCACGGTGCGCAGAAACTCGCCCGATTGCGCACCCTGGATGATGCGATGGTCATAGGTCGAAGTCAGCGTCATGATCTTGCTGATCGCCCGGTCGACGAGCGATTCGTCGCCCATGCCGCTGAATTCGGCCGGGTACTCCATCGCGCCGACGCCGACGATCGTGCCCTGCCCGGCCATCAGGCGCGGGACCGAGTGGTTGGTTCCGATCGTGCCCGGATTGGTCAGGCTGATCGTCGTAGCGGCGAAGTCGTCGGCGGTGAGCTTGCCCGCCCGGGCGCGCCGGATGATGTCCTCGTAGGTGCCCCAGAAGCGGGCGAAGTCCATCGTCTCGGCGCTCTTGATGCTGGCGACGACCAGCGAGCGGCTGCCGTCCTTACCGGCGAGATCGATGGCCAGGCCGAGATTCACGTGCTCGGGCGTGACCAGGGCCGGCTTGCCGTCGATCTCGGCGAAATGGTTGTTCATTTCCGGGTGGCGGGCGACCGCTTTGACGACGGCGTAGCCGATCAGGTGCGTGAAGCTGATCTTGCCGCCGCGGGCCCGGCGCAGGTGGTTGTTGATGACGACCCGGTTGTCGGCCATCAGTTTGGCCGGGACGGCTCGAACACTCGTCGCCGTCGGCACGCTGAGCGACAACTCCATATTGGTGACGACGCGCGCCGCCGCTCCCCGGATCGGCGACGTTCGATCGCTCGCCGGCGCCGGGACGACTGCGGCCGGCGCCCCACTCGCGGCCGGAGTGCTCGGCGGCGCGGTCGTCGCCGTCGGAGCGGCCGGTGTGCCTGTCGCGAGCGACGTCGAGGCCGGTGACGTCGATGGCCCTGGCGTCGATGGCCCTGGAGTCGATGGCCCTGGCGTCGATGGCCCTGGCGTCGATGCCGCTGGGGCCGATGACGCTGGAGCAGATGTCGACGGAGCCGCTACCCCGGAGCGCGACGGCCTCGGCGTCGGGCCGTCCGTGGTGCTCGTGCCTATCGCCGGACCGGCGCCGCTGCTCGAGCCGTTGCTCGTGGCGTTGCTCGTATCTGTCACCGGGGTCGGTGCCCCGGCCGTGCCGTTGGTCGAGCTCGCGCCGGGACGGGCCGGCTGGTAGTCGGCGAAGAAGTCGTGCCACGCCTCGTCGACCGAACTCGGGTCGTTCAGGAAGCGCTCGTACATCTCCTCGACGAGCCACTCGTTGGTCCCGAACTCCGCGGACAGCGCGGCGCTGTCGGTCGTCTGTTGTGTGGACACGTCTACGGTCACCCTCTGATGGTGTCTTGATATCGAGACAGTCACCGAAGCGGACTTCGTCTCCGGAATCGCGTCGGCCGGTCCGTCCAGGTTACGCCGTGACGGTTCTCAGCCTGAATGCGAGTTTGCCCCGGTTTCGGTGCCACCGCTCACAGAATCCTCGCCGGATGCTCAGGCGGGGGGGTGCGGAGGCGGGCGCGGCGAACAGCCGCGCGCAGTCACGCAAGCTGGTGCGGGTCAAGAGTCCGACGTCGACGCCGGCGCGCCCGACCTCGCGGGCCAGGGCGAACATCTGGCCGGCCCGCCCGGCATCGCCGGCCGCGACGGCACGTTGCAGATCTTGCAATCGGCCGCGGCCGACGCTGAGATCGGCCCGGGCCGGGCGGAGCCAGCGCTCGCGTAGCAGCCGGCCGGTTTCGCCGCTCGGCAGGGAGGAGTCGGTCAGTTCGCTCACCGTCTTGTCGAGGGCAGCGAAACGATCCATGGCGTACTGCATTTGTCGGCGAGGCGTATCGGGAGCCGCCAATTTCGCAATGGTGGTCAGCGCATCAGAGCAGAAGGAATTGCTGCGACCGGTGAAACTCTGCGGCCGGCCCAGGTCGCAGCCGGACAGCACTGCCGTCGCGGCAACGACGGTGATAAGGATCCTCAGCGGCCCAGCCGCGACTAGCCGTCGCGGCTGCTCAGGTGATGTCACGGTTCATAGTCAATCCGGCCCCGAGGATTGCCGTCACCAACGCCCACACGATCAGCACAGCGATGCCGCCGACCGGCGCGAGTAGGTGAACGCCGTTCACGACTCGATCGCTGCTGCCGTGGCGGGTGACGATCGCGCCGACCGCTCCGCTGAGCGTGTAGGGGAAGATGTATTTCACGCCCGGTATGGCCACGAAGAGCCGATCGAGAATCAGAATGAAGATGACACCGACGGCAACCGCGACGATCTGATTCTTAATGAGCGCACCGACGCCGAGTCCGACGAGGGCGAACAGCACCAACACGACGAACACCGAGCCGAGCGCGCCCTTTTCCTGGCTTAGCGAGACATCGACGTGGCGCGCCGACAGCCACGGCAGGGCCATCGCCAGTTCGATGGCCAGACACGCCAACGAGTACAGGACACCGAGGATCGCGTACGTGATCATCTTCGCGGTCACGAGGGCCCATCGCGACGGCGTGGCCAGGACGGTCGGGGTGATCGTCTGATAGCGGTACTCGGTGGTGATCGCGAGTACCCCGAGGACGAACAGCGGGACGTAGGTGAAGACCGCGGTCGCCGAGGTGAGGACGTCACGGACGTCGTGCTGCAGCGCGAGGTCTGACTTGGCGCTCAGGATCTGGCCGAGCACGCCCAGCGCGGTCAGGCCCATTGAGGTCAGCAGCATCCAGAACCACACCTGCGTGCTGAACAGCTTCCGGAACTCGGCTCGGATCAGGCCGATCATGGCGTCCCTCCGGGAGTTGACCACGGCGCTCCCGGTAACACCGAGCCCGATGCCGGCGGTCCTGAGGCTGGGGGTCCGGATGGTGGCGGCCCGGATGGTGGGGTTCCGGATGGTGGCGGCCCGGATGGTGGCGGTCCGGATGGAGCCGCTCCGGAGAGCTGCGAGCCGGTGTGTGCGCCCTGGGTGAGCGCGAAGAACAGTTGCTCCAGATCGAACCGATCAACCCGCAGTTCGTGCAGTTCGGCGCCGGCGGTGAAGGCCACATGGCCGACGTGTTCCGGTCGGGCACCCGGAATCCGCAGCAGGGGGGCGCCGCCCTCGGTGGGCGGCTCGATCGTGCCCGAGAGTCCCGCCTGCCCCAGGGCGGCCGCGAGCAGTTCGGCATTCGGCGTCCGGACGATCACCGAGTCCATGCCGGCGGTGAGTTCACCGATCGCACCCGAGCGCACGAGCCGGCCGCGGTCGAGAATCACAACTCGGTCGGCGACCTCCTGCACTTCGTTCAGTTGGTGACTGGAGACCAGCACGGTCCGGCCCTCGCCGGCCAGGTGACGGAAGAAGCCCCGCAGCCAGCGAATGCCTTCGGGGTCGAGTCCGTTCGCCGGCTCGTCCAGGATGAGCACGCGCGGATCGCCGAGCAGCGTCGCCGCCAGCCCAAGCCGTTGGCGCATGCCCATCGAGAAGCCTCGTACCTTGCGCTTAGCCGACGAGCCCAGCCCGACCATGTCCAGGACCTCGTCGGCCCGGCGATCGGGCAGGGCGGCGGCCGCACAGAGGATGCGCAGGTGGTCGCGGGCTGTGCGGGCCGGATGGAAGCTCGAGGCTTCAAGCGCGGCGCCGACGACTCGCAGCGGGTCGTGAATGTCGCGATAGGCGACTCCGCCGATGGTCGCGGTGCCGCTCGTCGGGTGCACGAGCCCGAGCAGCATCCGCAACGTCGTCGTCTTGCCGGCGCCGTTGGGGCCGAGAAAGCCGGTGACCGAGCCGGGCTCGACCGTGAAGCTGAGTGAGTCGACGGCGCGGACGTGGCCCTTGAATACCTTCGTCAAAGCCTCGACCTGGATTCGGCCGGCTGCCGGAGCTGAATGGGGCTGGGCGTCTGGATGCACCACCCGACGATCCAACCAGACCACCACGCGCCGCGCGGCGATGGTCGGGCCGTCGTTCCCTCAGGCGCCTGCCAGTCGCGCCGCGGCCGACATCAGCGCACCCGGTCGGCCTTTGTTCGGTCAGCAGGTCCGCAGGATCACCGCGGCGAGCGTTGAGCCGCCCGGAAGGCCATGACGCTGATGACGATCCAGATGACCGCGAGTACCAGGGAGAACCAGATCTTCGCGGTGATCGCCACGATGATGCAGATGACGGCGAGGACAGCGGTGAACAAACCGGCGATCCGATAGGTCTTGGCGTTGAACTCGCGACGATCACTTGGGCTGGTCACAGGCGGACCTTATCCGGTGACAGGATCTGAACGCCCCGGGCAGGTGAATATCGTGATCGTGACTGTCGCCGATCCGGTGGGTAAACCGCCGATATGCGTTTTGCCAGCGATAGCGTTCGGGATGCTGCCCTGATCTGGCGTGAGGATGGTTCGGCATGACCGACTCGGGAACGTTCGGCGACAGCGTCTATGAGTCGGGCGATCCCGTCGGCGACACGGACGATCTCGACCCGATCGCGGCCCTGACCGGTGACGATCCGGACGAGGAGCAGCAGACGGGCTACTCACCAC
The DNA here is from genome assembly GCA_019241805.1 of Actinomycetota bacterium. Classification (GTDB taxonomy): domain Bacteria; phylum Actinomycetota; class Actinomycetes; order Mycobacteriales; family Jatrophihabitantaceae; genus JAFAWL01. The sequence goes on along the minus strand of JAFAWL010000088.1, from coordinate 1,121 downwards.
CTGAGCGGGAGCCGTGGAATCTGCGGCACCCCATCGACGAGGCCACCGGTGAGTCGATCGACGAACGCCTGGCCGAAGAAGAGCCCGACTTCGGTGCGCAGGAACTGAGCTTCACCGACGTCGAGCCTCGCGCCGGACGGCTCGTCGCCCCCGGCGAGGACGCCGAGGGGCCCGGGGGAGTCGACGACGCGGAAGCGGCCATCGACGTCGGCCCGGGCGGGTACGCGGCCAGCGCCGAGGAGGCCGCAGTCCACATAGAACCGGAGCGCTGAATCAGACGGTCGGTCTCCGGTTGTCGTTGCCACCGTATCCGGGTGTCGTTGCCCCGGATCCGACGGCATAGTTGGCGATTGCTGCCAATCGACGGCCATTCCGCGGCGATAATGTGGGCGGGGCGCCGTGGTAGCGTCCGGTCGCTGAGCAGCCAGCGGTAGCGAGGTCCGGCCCGGCCGGGCCCTACAGTTCCGAGTCCGACGGACCCGAGTCCACGTCGATCTCTGCGATGTGGACGCGCCTGGGCCGTCGGAACCATGGATGCTCGCGGCCCCTTCCGCGGGCTGCTGAGGAGAGGTATGGCCTTCCGCTTCCGCATTGCCGTCGAGGCGGACGTCTGGGTCCTGAGCGTAGGCGGCGAGATCGACGTCGAAGCGGCTCCGCAGTTGCTCGACGCCGGTCGGCTCGGGCTGGACGACACCGCCACGAAGTGCTTGATGCTGGACCTGGCCGAGGTGCACTTCATCGACTCAACCGGACTCGGCGCCTTCGTTCAGCTACGCAACGACGCTCATAGCAAGAACAAGGACGTCCAGCTTCGCAACGTTCCGCATCGAGTCGCCCGGCTACTGGAACTCACGGGACTCGACTCGGTGTTCCCCGTCAACGGCGCGCGTCCGGACGGACCGGACTCGGATGACCCGGACGATGGCGGCGAAGGATCAGGCGCCGAGCAGAATCGCTGACGCCGTCAGCGCGACGCCGGCGACGGCGAAGATGCAGCCGGCCGCGACAACCAGCCGGCTCGGTCGCCCGGGAAGGGTGAACAGCCCGACGATGGTGAGCACGACCGCGGTCGCGCCGGTCGTGAACGGCAGTCCGAGCCAGAGGGCGAGCGCGACGCAGAG
>JAFAWL010000462.1 GCA_019241805.1 Actinomycetota bacterium | reverse complement strand
ACCGCCAAGCCCTGCATCGCCTGGCCGAGGTTGCTCCGGATCATGGTGGCCAGTCGGTTGGCCTTGCCCTCCAGGGTGAGGTGCGTGCCCTCGACCTTTTCGTAGTGCTCGAGTTCGACTTGATAGAGGCGCACGATTTCGACGGCGAGGCCGGCAGCACCGGCGATTCCGACGAGGGTGTATTCGTCGGAGGCGAACACCTTCTCGATGTCCCGCTGGGCGATGAGGTTGCCCATCGTGGCCCGCCGGTCGCCGGCCATGACGACGCCGCCGTCGTAGACGACCGCGGCGATGGTGGTGCCGTGCGGAACCGAGTCCGGTTCGCGGTGCCGGGCCTGGGGCAGCAGGTGGGGCGCGGCCGCACCCAGAAATTCGGTGAACGACGATGAGCCCGGGGCGGTCGCGTAGCTCAACAGTCCGGGGGCGGGCGCGCCGAAACCGTCGAGTCGTCCGCCGTCGTTGTTCACAGTGCTCCTTCGCAGTAGCGCGTCGCCGCGTGTCTTGCGACCCTACCTATCCGCGACGGCGACGCCACCCGCGCCTGGTCCGGGCTATTCCCCGCCCTTTTGAACGAAGCTGCGAACGAAGTCTTCCGCGTTGGTTTCCAGCACGTCGTCGATCTCGTCGAGGATCGCGTCGACGTCCTCACTGAGTTTCTCGTGGCGCTCGTTGACGTCGGCGGCGGTGTCGACCGCCTCGTCCACCTGCTCGTCCTGCTGCCGGTGTGCGCGGTTCTGCCCGCTGTCGTACGTCGGCATGGTGGTCTCCGTCCTGGGATCTTCATCCACCCTAGCCCGCGCTGATTTCGGCGCGAGCGGATTGACCGACTTGTAACCTGCCCCGGGCCCGGAGGTCCGGGTCAGCCCGGACCGACCAGAGCCTCGATCAGCTGGGTCGCGGTGTCGCATCGATCGAGTAGTTCGCCCACGTGCGCGCGAGTGCCGCGCAGCGGCTCGAGCATCGGGACGCGCACGAGCGACTCACGCCCGACGTCGAAGATCACTGAGTCCCACGACGCCGCAGCGACCGCGCCGCCGTAGCGGCGCAGGCACTCGCCCCGGAAATAGGCGCGGGTGTCCTCCGGCGGGGTGTTCATCGCGTCGCGGACCTCAGTCGGGTCGATCAGGGTCTGCATCGCTCCCCGAGCCACCAGCCGGTGATAAAGGCCCTTCTCCGGGCGAACGTCGGAATACTGCAGGTCGACCAACTGCAGGCGTGGTGAATCCCAGGCCAATCCGTCACGTTCCCGGTAGCCGTTGAGCAGTCGAAGCTTCGCGACCCAATCGAGTTCGCCGGCCAACTGCATCGGGTCGCTGCGCAGCCGCGTGAGCACGGATTCCCAACGGTTGAGCACGTCCAGCGTCTGCGCGTCGGCATCCTCGCCGAGACGGTCGTCCACGAACTTCCGCGCCCGGTCGAGGTATTCGGTCTGCAGGTCGAGCGCGGTCAGCCGCCGACCGTCGGCCAGCCGGATCTGGTGAGCGAGTGAGGGGTCGTGCGACACCTCATGAAGTTCGCGCACCGGTTGGACGATTGCGAGGTCTTCGGGCAGGACGCCGTCCTCGATCATCGCCAGGACCAGCGACGTCGTGCCGAGCTTCAAATAGGTCGAAATCTCGGACAGGTTGGCGTCACCGATGATCACGTGCAGGCGGCGGTAGCGCTCCGCGTCGGCGTGCGGCTCGTCACGGGTGTTCACGATCGGCCGCTTGAGCGTTGTCTCCAGCCCCACTTCGACCTCGAAGAAGTCGGCTCGTTGCGAGATCTGAAAACCGGTTCCGCGGCCGTCCTGGCCGATCCCCACGCGGCCGGCTCCGCACACGACCTGGCGCGACACGAAGAACGGCACCAGATGTCGAACGATCGCCGCAAAAGGCGTCGAGCGGTTCATCAGATAGTTCTCGTGGGCGCCGTAGGACGCGCCCTTGTTGTCGGTGTTGTTCTTATAGAGGTTGATCTGCGCCCCGTGCGAGGCGATGGCGGCGACCCGACGGCCGGCCTCGGCCATGACGAGCTCGCCCGCCTTGTCCCAGCGCACGATGTCGAGGGGGGTGACCACCTCGGGGGTGGAATACTCGGGGTGCGCGTGGTCGACGTAGAGCCGCGCTCCGTTGGGCAGGATGACGTTGGCCATGCCGGCGTCTTCCTCGGCCTCGATGAACTCCTGGGCAACGCTGCCGGTGACTCCCCCGAGCTCGAAGCCGCGGGCGTCCCGTAGGGGTGACTCCTCCTCGAAATCCCACGCCGCCCGGCGGGAGCGGTTGCCGACCGGCAGCGAACTGGCGTAGGCGTTGACGACCTGGGCCGAGATGAGCATCGCGTTAGCGGTCGGCTGGCCGGGCAGGCTGACGCCGTACTCGACCTCGGTGCCCATCACCCGACGCACGCTCACACACTCCAGGCTACGGCGCGGCGCTCCACGCGTGCCCGCGGAGGCGGATCTTGTGCGTGTCGCGGCAGCGGACGAAGTGGCGGTTCGATGCTCGAGCCGGGCTGATCAGGCAAGCAGTTTGACTATGGCGGCGATCCCGACGGCGACGATGATCGCTCGCAGAGCCGTCGGCGGGAGGCGCCGGCCGACGCGAGCGCCGAGCACCCCCCCGATGATCGAACCCGCCGCGACCAGTCCGGCCGCGGCCCAGTCGATGTGGGCCGTGAAGGCGAACACGATGGCGGCGACGAGGTTGACCAGACCGGCAAGAACGTTCTTCAAGGCATTCTGCCGCTGCAACGTCTCCTCCAGCAGCACGCCCATGAAACCCATCAACAACACGCCCTGGGCGGCGCCGAAGTAGCCGCCGTACACGCCGGTGAGGAGCACGACGATCCAGAGCGCGACGCCACCGTCACCGCGCGGTGCGTCCCGCGCGGCCGCGATCCGTCGATTGAGCCACGGACCGAGGATGACGAGCAGCAGAGCGAGCACGATGAGGACCGGGACGATCGCTTTGAACGCTCCGGCGGGTAGTGACAAGAGCAGGATTGCGCCGACGATCGCGCCGAGCACCGCGGCGGTCCCGAGCACCTGAGCGCGGCGCCGTTGACCGCGCAGTTCCGCGCGGTAGCCGTACGCCCCGACGAGCGAGCCGGGGAACAGGCCCATCGAGTTGGTCACGTTGGCCGTGACCGGCGGCAGGCCGACGGCAAGCAGCGTCGGAAAGGTGATCAGCGTTCCCGAACCGACCACCGTGTTGATGGTGCCGGCGGCGATGCCCGCGGCGAAGACGAGTAGTCCCTCCGGCGCGTCCACCTACAGGTACTGGCCGGTGTTTCCGATCGTGTCGATCGCGCGACCGGCATCACTTCCCTTGCCGGAGACGAGTGTGCGGATGTAGACGATCCGTTCACCCTTCTTTCCGGAGATCCGCGCCCAGTCGTCGGGGTTGGTGGTATTGGGCAGATCCTCGTTCTCGCGGAACTCGTCGACGCAGGCGGCCAGCAGGTGCTGCATCCGCAGGCCCCGGTGGCCGGTGGTCAGCAGGTCCTTGATCGCCATCTTCTTCCCGCGGTCGACGATGTTCTGGATCATCGCGCCTGAGTTGAAGTCCTTGAAGTACAAGGTCTCCTTGTCACCGTTGGCGTAGGTGACCTCGAGGAAGCGGTTCTCGTCCGATTCGGAGTACATCCGCTCGACCGTGTGCTGGATCATCGCCGCTACCGTGGCCGAGGAGTCGCCCCCGTGTTCGGCCAGGTCGTCGGCGTGAATCGGCAACTTCTCGGTGATGTACTTCGAGAAGATGTCGCGCGCCGCTTCCGCGTCCGGGCGCTCGATCTTGATCTTCACATCGAGCCGTCCCGGACGCAGGATGGCCGGATCGATCATGTCCTCGCGGTTCGAGGCGCCGATGACGATGACGTTCTCCAAACCCTCCACGCCGTCGATCTCACTCAGCAACTGCGGCACGATCGTGTTCTCCACGTCGGAGGACACCCCCGACCCGCGAGTTCGGAAGATCGAGTCCATCTCGTCGAAGAAGACGATCACCGGCGTGCCCTCGCTCGCCTTCTCACGAGCGCGCTGAAACACCAGCCGGATGTGTCGTTCCGTCTCGCCGACGTACTTGTTGAGTAGCTCAGGACCCTTGATGTTCAGGAAGTACGAACGACCGCGTTCCCCCCCGCCGCGAACCTTCTCGACCTGCTTGGCCAGCGAGTTCGCGACCGCCTTGGCGATGAGCGTCTTGCCGCATCCGGGCGGGCCGTACAGCAGGATTCCCTTGGGTGGCCGCAGCTCGTGCTCACGGAACAGGTCCGCGTGCAGGAACGGCAGTTCGACCGCGTCGCGGATCGCCTCGATCTGTCGACCCAGGCCCCCGATGTCGGTGTAGTCGATGTCCGGGACCTCTTCGAGGATGAGTTCCTCGACCTCGCTCTTCGGGATGCGCTCGTAGGCGTACGCGCTGCGGGTCTCGACGAGCAGTGAGTCCCCGACCCGCAGCGGCTGGTCCTGGAGGATGTCGGCGACGTGGACGACACGCTCGTCGTCGGTGT
>JAFAWL010000370.1 GCA_019241805.1 Actinomycetota bacterium | reverse complement strand
CACGAGGCAGTTGCCGCGATAGGGAACGAGGTCAGGCTGCTGTTCACACCAACGCGTCAACGCCGAGGTCCACTCCTGCGCCCGCCGCACCTCGAGTACCTGCTGGCACGACTCGATCGCGGCGCAGAAGGCCAGGCCGCTCACAAGTGGCGACAATTCCTCGGTGCTGACCGCCAGCATCACCTCGTCCAGCAGGTTCAGGCCCTCTGGGCCACGACCGAGTTGGATCAGACATTGGCCGCGGCCGAGGCGGCTCAACACCCCGCCGTTGACATCTCGTAGCCGATCAGCTTGACGCTGCGACTGCTCGAAGAGTTCGGCGGCGGCGGCGTACTGGCGCGCGAACATCAAACCGGCCGCCTGCTGGCCCAGGATGAAGCCGCGCGCTGATCCGTCGAGCTCGTGCTCGTCGCACAATGCCTGAACGCGGGTTATCCATCCGTTGCCCAAAGCGAAGTCGCCGCCGGTAAGCAGGACGAACGAACACCACGCCGCCGCCGATGCGGCTCGTTCCCAGTCGCCGGATTCCAGGTGCGCGGCGTGGGCCCGCGACCAGGCATCGGTGCAGTCGGCCATCCGGCCCAGGCAATGAGCCGCGATCGCCAGTTCTTCGAGCTGATCCGCGCTGAATCCCGGCGCGTTCGCGGCGGCCCTGAGGCGTGCGAACTGCTCAGCCCACAACGGTCGGGCGCCACCGACGAGTACGTTCGCTGCGCTCACGTGGCCAGTGTCGCGCGAGCGATGTCGTGCGCCAAGCCTCGGTCAATCACGCAGCAACGAATTCAGGCCTGCTCGCGTGAGCACCACCACGTCGTGCGGCCGCCGACGGTTGCCCGGGCCATCAGCGCACCGTCACGCGGGCACTGACCGCCCGCCTTCCGGTACGGGACCACGGAGAGGGTGTGCACGCCACCGGCACCGATCGCCGTCTCGACGGCTCGCTTGACCGCCCGGTAGAGCCGATCCACCTCAACCCGGGTTAGCCCACCAACCGGCCGAGCTGGGTTGATTTTCGCCTGCCACAACGCCTGATCGGCGAGCAGATTCCCGACGCCGGCCAGCGCCTCCTGATCGAGCAAACGAGCTTTCACCGGTGCTGTGCCGCGCGAGAATGCGGCCCGGAATTGGGCCGGGGTGATTTCCCGTGCGTCCGGGCCGAGGGACTCCACCGGCGGATCGAGCCGCACCCGCCCCAAGCGTCGGGGATCAATCAGGAGCAGCGCGCCGCCGTCAGCGAAGCGCAGGGCGAACCGTGAGAAGCGGTAGTCGCCTTTGGCTCGGCCGCGCTCCCAGTAGTCGCCGCCGTCTATCTCGCTGCCGCGGCCGTCCGCGATCACGATCTTGCCTGACATGCCGAGATGGATGCCGAGCATCGGTCCCGGGCCGCGGGCACGGCCGACGCCCGACGTCGCGACCCACATGCTCTTGCCGCGTCGATAGGCCGTCACCAGACGGCGCCCGACCAGCGCGTCTCGGATCTCACCCGGCTGATGCGGACGGCACTCGTAGGTGTCGGAGTCGTCCACGTCGGCGATGCGCCGTCGCAACGCCGCTCGTTCGATGACGCTGCGGGCCGACTCGACTTCTGGCAACTCCGGCATCGGTCATCCGTTCCGCGGTTCGGCCCGGCTCAGCGGCTGGACCCGACCGAGCCTAGTGAGCCGGACTTCCCGCCCAGACGAGTCACTCGGTCGGCGGCAACCTTGCGTGCGTTTCGTGGGCTGGCCGGCCTCGCCAGAGGCCTGGCCACCTACACAACGCACGCAAAGTTCCGGTCCACCGGTGCTCCCGGGCGAAGGGAGGCGGGCGCCGGACTCGGTCGGCAGAGTTCTTGCCTTAGCGTTCGTCGACGTCGCCGAGCACCGGCTTGATGTCCAGGACCGGCGTGCCGTCGATCGCTTCGAGGTCGCGGACCCGCAGTCGATTTCCGTCGATGCCGGTGATCTGGACGCGATGCAGGCCGATCGGATTAGGGCGATCCGGCGAACGGGTACTGAAGACGCCGGTCAGCGGGCGATCGGCATCGCCGCGCGGCCGAACGAGCCGCGCTGCACGGTCGGCCTCGTGCAGCCAGGTCAGCACGAGCACGACCTCGTCGACCGTGAGATCGGCGGCGGCCGAGGCGTAGGCCGGGTCGAGTTCGATCGTGCATTCCGGCGCACCCTCGTCGCCCTGCCGCGAAGCCTCGCCGCGATCGACGAGTGGGCTGCGCACGAAACCGATCGGCACCAGGCTCAGATCCGGCGTCATCCGAGGGCCACCAGTTCGTCGAGCATGGCGCCGAGCGAACCGACCGTGACCGACAAGTGGCCTTCACCGGCCAGCAGGTGCGCACGCGCGCCTCTGATCCGTTCGGCCAACCACTGACCGTGGGCGAACGGCACCATCAGGTCGGCGTCGCCCTGCCAGATCGAGACCGGCGTCGTGATGGCCGACAGTCGGAATCCCCACGGCCGCGTGAACGCGAGATCGTCGTCGACCCGCCCGTCGATCCCGGGCCGTAGCGCTTCTCGGAAGTTCGCAGCCATGTCCTCGCCGAACTCGTCGGTGAGTACGGCGCGATCGACGTCCGGCAGCAGCGTCGACAGGCCGCCGACGATGTCCCCGGCGGTGCACGTGCGCAGGTGTTGGGCGTCGCCCTCGACGTAGACGCGCAGCGACTCCTCGCCCTCGAGCGCGCAGCCGAACTCGTCGATGTTCTGCTGGCCCATGCCGGCGAGAAAGTCGAGATCGATTTCGCCGAACGGGCCGACGCCGGCCATCACGCAGGTCGCGGCGACCCGATCTGGCAGCAACGCCGCGCTCGCCAACGCATGCGGTCCACCACCGGACCAGCCGGCGATCAGACAGCGCTCGACCTCGAGCTCGTCGAGCAGGGCGGACAGGTCAGCGACCGCGGACGACACGTCCCGGCCGCCGTGTCGCGTCGAGCCGCCGTAACCCGGGCGGGAGTACGTCAACAGCCGCAACCCGCGATCGGTCGCGGCCCGTTGCATCGCCCGGAACGGACGGCCCGAACCGGGCGTGCCGTGGTGGAAGGCGAGGACGTTGCCGGCGACCGGTCCGCTGAGTTCCCAATCGAGGACCCGACCGTCGGGCAGGGTTGTCGTGGTCATGCCGTCATCGTGTCGCACCAGTCGATAGCGGACGAAGCGAAGTCGGACAAGCCGTCCGAGACCTACCTCTCAGTAGGTTACGGACTCGATGCGCGCCTCGCATTCACCCATTTCTGCGCTGTGTACGCTCCGCGCATGGGGTATGTGATCGGTACCGAGGGCCAGCGCTTCGTCGTCCCGGAATCCGGCCCGGTGCAGTACGTGCCGGACGGCAATGTGCATGCGGTCGACGACTCGACTCCGATCAGCGAGGCGGCCCACCTGGGTTACGCCATCTGTGGCACACCCGTGCACGTGTGGCAGATGCCGCTCGAGCAGGCCGACGTCCAACTGCACGACGCCTGCCGGGCCCGGCTGGAGCAGCTCCGCCGGTAACCCGCGCTACTGGATCACCGGATTCGTCAACGTGATCGTGAGCTCGGCCGGAGTGCGACGCCGAGCGCGAAAGCTAGGAAGCTCTCCGGGCGGCTTTGGCGCGCGGCCGGATCGGCGCGTCCGCTTCGGAGTTGACGATGTGCGATTCGTCGAAGATCGGACCCGACAGCTCGTGACCACCCCGGCGCGCCTTCGTCGCGAGGTACCACGCGTTGGCCGATGAGAGATGCACCCCGGTCGG
>JAFAWL010000335.1 GCA_019241805.1 Actinomycetota bacterium | reverse complement strand
GGTGCCGATGTAGTTGTGCCCGAGCTTGCGCACCTCTTGCACGGCCAGTTCGAGAACGTGCTTGGCGTCGGGCGTGAATCGCATCTGCCCGGTGCTGCCGCCTGCGCCACCGACGCCGACGATGCGGACCACCTCGCCACGCACGCGCTCGAGCGTGATGTCGAACGATTCCAGCACCGGGGCTGCCGGGCCCCCGCCCTCCCGCAACAGCCCGAGCAGCAGGTGCTCCGGGCCTACGTGGTCGTGCTTGAGCGTCCGGGCCTCGTCCTGAGCCAGGGCCACGACCTGCCGGGCGCGCTCGGTGAACCGCTCGAACAAGAAACTAGGATCGCACCGCGGGCGCGGGCAAGCAACCGCCCTGACCGTTACCCCGGCCTGAGAACTATCTTCAGGTAGCCATCGCGACGGGCGTCGAAGTGGCGGTAAGCGTCCGGCGCTTCGTCGATCGAGATGTGGTGGCTGACGATTGTCGACGGCCGCGCGTGACCGGTCACGATCAGGTCGCGCAGCCGGCCGTTGTAGCGCTCGTCGTGATCGCGGCCCATCCCGATAGTCACGCCCTTTTTGAAAAGCGAACCCCATGGCACCGCCAGCGCGCCGCGCTGCTCGAGTTCGCCGGCCGCGGCCGGGTCCTGATCGACGAACACCCCGATGATCCCGAGGCGGCCACCGGGATGCACGAGCTCCGCCAGCGCCTCGGTCACCCACTGCGGGTTCTCCCGGCGCGGGTCGTCGCGGTCGCGGGCCTGGAAGCCGATCGCGTCGATCCCGCAGGTGACGCCGATCAGCGGCTCCTCGCCGCGCCAGGCCGCGCTGCCTCCCCGCATCCGCTTGCGCTTCTCGAGGATCTGCTCGACCGGATCGCCGCTGCTGAAGTCGATCGGTTCGAAGCCCATCTCGCCTGCCTTGTCGAGGCGCTCGGGGATGTTGTCGACCACGTAGATGTCGGCCGCCCCGCGCAGGCGTGCTGAATACGCGGCCAGCAGCCCGATCGCACCGGCGCCGAACACCGCGACGCTGTCGCCCGTGGACACGCCCGCGAGCTCGGCGGCGTGGTAGCCGCTGGGGAACGCATCCGCCAGCAGGACAAAATCGTCCTCCCAGTCATCCCCGGGCTCCCCGGGCAGGCGCAGGCAGTTGGCGTCGGCGAACGGGACGCGAAGGAGCTCCGCCTGCGCGCCCTTATAGCCACCCATGCCCGGATAGCCGTAGGCGGCGCCGGTCTGGCCGGGGTTGGTCATCAGGCATTCCGCGCTGCGCCCGGACACGCAGCTGGCGCAGAAGCCGCAGCAGATGTGCGTCGGGACCGTCACCCGGTCGCCCGGTTTGATCGAGACCACGCTCGAGCCGACCTCCTCGACGACGCCGAGTGGCTCGTGGCCGATCACCATTCCCGTCGGCTCGCCCATTCGCCCCTCGTAGATGTGCAGGTCGGTCCCGCAGATGGCCGAGGAGGTCAGCCTGATCAATGCGTCGGTGGCGCGCTCGAGTTCGGGATCGGCGACCGTCTCGACGGTCAGCTCTCGGGTCTGGCGGAACACGACGGCTTTCACGAATGCGCCGGTTACCCGGCGCGAGGTCGGCCAAACTCGCGCCGTCGCGTCGTGAGTAACGCGAAGGTCACACCGCGCCTGTCGAACGCAATAGGCTGCGCCCGGAGCAACCACGAGGAGGAAGCAAATGGGGTTCAGTCGGCGGATGGTCGGGGTCTGTGCAGCCGTGGCGTGCATCGTCGGGCTCGCGGCGATCCCGGTCGCATCGGCGAAGTCGGGCGCGCGAACGCGGGCGAATCACGACACGTCATCGTGCGTGCTCGGCAACGGATCCGGCCGGATCAAGCACGTCATCTACCTCCAGTTCGACAACGTCCACCTGCGACGCGACAACCCCAACGTGCCTTCCGATCTCGAGCAGATGCCACATCTGTTGAACTTCCTCAAGGGCAACGGCACGGTGCTGAATAAGCAGTACACGGTGCTGATCTCGCACACCGCAGCGGGCATCACCAGCTCGCTCACCGGCCTTTATCCAGACCGGATGGGCCTCACCGTGACGAACTCCTACGACTACTACCAGCCGAGCGGCATCCCCACGTTCACCTCCGCTTTCAAGTACTGGACCTCGCCGGTGTCGAGCACCGACACCCTCCCGAACATGGTGAACGGTGACTCCGGACAGCCGAAGACGGCACCGGCGCCGTGGGTGTCATACACGCGGGCCGGGTGTGATGTGGGCAACGTCTCGGTCGCCAACACGGTGCTCGAGAACAACACCAGCGACATCACCAACGTCTACGGCGCCGGGTCGCCAGAGGCGGCCGAGGAGTCGACCGCGAAGGGGCAGGCCGACTTCGTGGGCATCTCCGTCCATTGCGCCCAGATCCCGACGAGCGTGTGCACCAGAAGCACGCATGCCAAGCCTGACCTGCTGCCCGACGAGCTGGGCGGCTACAACGGCTTCAGCGCGCTATTCGGTGCCAAGTACGTCGACCCGGCGATCACCGGAGGCAACGCCACGGTCAACGACATCGACGGCAACCCGATCACGGATCCGAGCGGCAATCCCGGCTTCCCCGGGTTCGACAGCATGAGCGCGGCGAACTCGCTCGGGTACGTCGCCCAGATGCAGGAGTCGGGCATCCCGGTGACGTTCGCCTACATCTCCGATCTACATGACAACCACGCCGGGGGTGGCGCATACGGGCCGGGCGAGCAGGGTTACGTCGCCGCGCTGAAGAGCTACGACGACGCGTTCGGCAAGTTCTTCGCGCGGCTCGCCGCGGACGGCATCAACAAGAGCAACACGCTGTTCGTGGTCACCGCCGACGAGAACGACCATTACGCCGGGCAGCAGGCCCAGAACTGCGACGGTGTCAACACGCCGTGTCAGTACAACACCACACCGGGCCTGGCGACGGGCACCCCGCCCAAGCCGCAGCACGGCGTCTTCGACCTGACGAACGGTGGTCAGGATGTCTCCACCTGGACCGGACCGAGCACCTGGCCGCCTGCCGGGGTGAACGGGCCGTTGGTCGGGGAGGTGGGTTACAACATCAAATGGCTGCTCGGCAGCACGATCGCCGGCACCGGCTATGACATCTCGTTCGACTCGGCCCCGAGCTTCTACATCGACGGGCAGCCGCAGGCCGAGGACGCGAGCGGCGCCGTCGTGGTCAACCCGACGCTGCGGGCGTTCGAGCAGAAGGCGGCGAACCTGAAGGCGTTCGACCCGTACATCGACTCAAGCCACCTGACGCCGGTGGCGAGGTACCTGGTCGACGAGCCGACGCTGAAGGCCATCCACATGATCAACGCCGACCCGCAACGGAACATGTCGTTCACGATGTTCTCCCAGCCGGACTACTTCTTCGAGACGTTCAGTCCGTGTCCGAGAGGCAATCCGGCGCAGGGATGCCTCAGCGACAGCTTCGCGTGGATCCACGGTGACTACTCGAACGACATCGGCCAGACGTGGCTCGGAGTGGTCGGACCGGGCGTGCGCGACGGCGGGATCGACAACCGGACCTGGACCGATCACACCGACATCGTTCCGACGATGGACGCCCTGACCGGTCTGCACCCAGATTACACTCCGGACGGGCGCGCGATCACTCAGGTGATCGACGAGCGTGCGGACAGGGGTGACGACGGTCACTCATCCCAGCTGCTCGGCGCCCTGTACAAGCAGCTGGACGCCCCGTATGGCGCGTTCAATCACTTCCTGATCGTCGCCTCGACGAACGGGATCAAGTCAGACGACGCGACGTATCTGGCCACGGAGAAGGCGATCCAATCGCTGGCTTCTCAGCGCGACGCGCTCGTCGCGCAGATGCGCGGCGTGTTGAACGGCGCCGCCCATGGCCACAGCGAACGGTTGATTCGTCAGGGCTGGGAGCTACTCGGGCGCGCCTGGGTGCTGTCCCGCAGTTAGTCGGTTGCAGGAGCCCGAGCCTGCTGCGGCGGGCTCGGGCCCTGTGCCGGGCGGCGACGGCGCCGCCGGGAGCCGAGGCTTCGAACCCGGGTCAGTCGCCGGACTCGAACTTGAACGAGATGCCGAGCCGCACCCTGTAGTTGACCAGCGACCCGTTCTCGATCGTCACGTCCTGGCGAATCACCTCGGCTACCCGGAGATCGCGGACGGTCTTGGCGGCGGTCTCGACCGCGTTGCGCGCGGCGGCGTCCCACGACTCGCTGCTGACGCCGATCACTTCGGTGACGCGATACACGCTGTCTGCCATGCTGCGCTCCTCTCGGTGGGCGGTAAACGGGCTCGACCCTACCGCGCCCGGGCCGGGCCGGGCAAATGCCGGTTGTGCTTCGATGACGAGCATGGACACCGCGCCAGAGATCGGACCGGCGCTTCACTGGCAGGCGGCGCGGCGTCCCGAGCGAACCGTGCTGGAGGGCCGTCACGTGCGGCTGCGACCGCTGGACGCACGGGCTGACGCCGAGGCGCTCTACGCCGAGTCCCATCCGCCGGCCGGCGACCCCCATCTCTGGATGTACCTGCCGAACGGTCCGTACCGAGATGCGGACGAGTTGCGCGAAGCCCTCCTCGTCGACGAGCGCTCCGAAGACCATGTGTTCTTCACCCTGGATCGCCTCGCCCCAGAGCGGCCCACGGGGATCGCGTCGTATCTGCGCATCACGCCCGAGCACGGCGTGATCGAGATCGGCCACATTTGGTTCGGGGCCTCGCTGCGCCGGACCGTGGCGGCCACCGAGGCCATCTACCTGCTCGCGGCTCATGCCTTCGACGAGTTCGGTTACCGGCGCCTGGAATGGAAGTGCAACGCGCTCAACCAGGCCTCGCGCCGGGCGGCGGAGCGCTTCGGCTTCACCTTCGAGGGGGTGTTCCGTCAGCACATGGTGGTCAAGGACCGCAACCGCGACACGGCCTGGTACGCGATCACCGACGACGAGTGGCCGGCGATCCGGGGTGCCTTCGAGGCGTGGCTGAGTGCGGAGAACTTCGACGAGGCCGGCGGCCAGCGCCGCCGCCTCGGCGAGCTGACCGCCGCCGCCCGGCGCCGTGTCGACTGAGGAGAACAAGCGCCTCGTTGCCGGGCGACCGCCCGGGGCCCGCCGCCTTATTTCGCGCGCATGCGGTTATTGCGCGGGTTGTGTTCGACCTCGGCCAGGCCGAGCCGCTCGAGCACCGGCGGGACGTAGTTGCCAAATCGGCCGCGCAGCCCCTTCTTGAGGCCATACCAGCCGCCGACCGGGTTGTCGGCCGACCGTGCCCAGGCCTCGACCGTCCCCTCGGCGGCGGGCTTCTGCTCGTCGGCGTTGCCGAGCGCCATCCAGTCGCCGTGCTGCCTCAGCATCTCGTGCAGGTCGGTGACGGCGCGCAGGTGATAGCGCAGTTCGGTCGATCCGACCTGCACCACCAACGCCGGCGGGTCCGCCTCGGCGTCTCGGTAGGCCTCG
>JAFAWL010000311.1 GCA_019241805.1 Actinomycetota bacterium | reverse complement strand
TGGCCGGTAGCGCCGACGAAGTGACGACCATGGTCGCGCGTGGTCTCGCCGCGAGCCCGGTCCACGAGGTGCTCGTCGAAGAGAGCGTCAAGGGCTGGAAGGAATTCGAGCTCGAACTGATGCGCGACCGCAACGACAACGTGGTCGTCGTCTGCTCGATCGAGAACGTCGATCCGATGGGCGTGCACACCGGTGACTCGATCACGGTCGCGCCGGCGATGACGCTCACCGATCGCGAGTACCAGCACATGCGTAACGTGGGCATCGCCGTCCTGCGCGAGGTCGGGGTCGACACCGGCGGGTGCAACATCCAGTTCGCGGTGAATCCGGCCGACGGTCGGATGATCGTCATCGAGATGAACCCGCGAGTGTCACGCTCCTCCGCGCTGGCGTCGAAGGCCACCGGCTTCCCGATCGCCAAGATCGCCGCAAAGCTTGCCGTGGGTTACACGCTCGACGAGATAAGCAACGACATCACCCGAAAGACGCCGGCCTGTTTCGAGCCGGCGCTCGACTACGTGGTGGTGAAGGTGCCGCGGTTTGCCTTCGAGAAGTTCCCGGGCGCCGATCCGGTGCTCACGACGCATATGAAAAGCGTCGGCGAGGCCATGTCGATCGGCCGGAACTTCACCGAGGCGCTGGGCAAGGCGTTGCGCTCGATGGAGACCCGTCCGGCCGGGTTCTGGACCGCGCCTGATCCCGAGTTCGCCGATCGGGCCGCGCTCATGCAGGCCGTCCGCACGCCGACCGACGGTCGGATCTACCGGGTCGAGCAGGCCCTGCGGGCCGGTGTGCGCGTCGAGGAAGTCGCCGCCGTCAGCGGGATCGATCCGTGGTTCGTCGACCAGATCTCGCTGCTGGTGGAGCTGCGAACCGAGTTGATCGAGGCCCCCGCGCTGACGCCGACGCTGCTGCGCAAGGCGAAGCGGCACGGTCTGTCCGACCGGCAGCTGGCCGCATTGCGACCGGAACTGGCCGGCGAGGACGGCGTGCGACTGCTTCGGGTGCGATCGGGAATCCGCCCGGTTTTCAAGACGGTCGACACCTGCGCGGCCGAGTTCGCCGCGAGCACGCCCTACCACTACTCCTCCTACGACGAGGAGAACGAGGTCGCGGCCCAACCCGACCGGCCGAAGGTGATCATTCTCGGCAGCGGTCCGAATCGCATCGGTCAGGGCATCGAATTCGACTACTCCTGCGTGCACGCGGTCATGGCCTTGCGGGCGTCGGGCTACGAAACCGTCATGGTGAACTGCAACCCGGAAACGGTGTCGACCGACTACGACACGTCGGATCGGCTCTACTTCGAGCCGCTCACCTTCGAAGACGTCCTCGAAGTCGTGCACGCCGAGCGAGAATCGGGCCAGGTGCTGGGCGTCATCTGCACCCTCGGTGGCCAGACGCCGCTGGGCCTGGCCCAACGACTCAAGGACGCTGGCGTGCCGGTGCTCGGAACGCAGCCTGAGGCGATCGATCTGGCCGAGCACCGCGGGGCCTTCGGTCGGGTGCTCCACGACGCGGGTCTGCCCGCGCCCCGGCATGGGGTGGCCGTGTCGTTCGACGACGCCAAGGCGGTAGCCGACGAGATCGGTTATCCCGTGCTAGTTCGCCCCTCCTACGTTCTCGGCGGGCGCGGCATCGAGATCGTCTACGACGAGCGGCACCTGGCCGACTACATCACCCGCGCGACCGAGATCACCGTTGACCACCCGGTGCTCGTCGATCGATTCCTCGACGACGCCATCGAGATCGACGTCGACGCCCTGTTCGACGGCCAGGACCTCTATCTCGCTGGGGTGATGGAGCACATCGAGGAAGCCGGTATCCACTCCGGTGACTCGGCCTGCGCTCTGCCCCCCATCACCTTGGGCACCCAGGATCTCGCTACGGTGCGCCGCTCCACGCTCGCGCTGGCCCGCGGCGTCGGCGTGCGCGGATTGCTCAACGTGCAGTACGCGCTGGCCGGCGACGTGCTGTACGTGCTGGAGGCCAACCCCCGGGCCAGTCGCACCGTGCCGTTCGTCTCGAAGGCAACGTCGGTGCCGCTGGCCAAGGCGGCGGCCCGCATCGCGGTCGGGGCCACCATCGCCCAGCTGCGGGCCGAGGGACTTCTGCCCCGCTCGGCCGACGGCACCAACCTGCCGGCTGACGCGCCGATCGCGGTCAAGGAGGCCGTGCTGCCCTTCCATCGCTTCCGCACCCTCGACGGCGATCAGGTCGATTCCATCCTCGGGCCGGAGATGAAATCCACCGGCGAGGTCATGGGGTTCGACGCGGTGTTCGGCACGGCTTTCGCGAAGAGCCAAGCGGCGGCCTACGGCTCGCTGCCGACCAAGGGCACCGTGTTCGTCTCGGTCGCCGACCGCGACAAGCGAGCCGCGATCTTCCCGGTCAAGCGATTGTCGGACCTCGGCTTTCGGGTCGTAGCCACCGAAGGTACGGCGCAGGTGCTGCGGCGAAACGGTGTGCACGCCGAGGTCGTCGGCAAGTTCTCCGACGGGGGTGACAACATCGTCGATCGGATCCTGGCCGGCGAGATCGACCTCGTGATGAATACGCCCTGGGGTTCGCCCGGCAATTCCGGCCCTCGGTTGGACGGATACGAGATCCGCACGGCCGCGGTGTCGGCCGGCATCCCGTGCCTGACGACCGTCCAGGCGGCCGCCGCCGCGGTGCAGGGCATCGAGGAACTCGCGCACGGCGAGGTCGGGGTGCGACCGCTGCAGGATCTGCATGCCGAACTGGCCGGCTGGCGGGCAGGAAAGGGCCAAGCGTGAGCGGCCCCGTCCAAGAGACGGCCGAGATCTTTTCGGTGCAGTCGGTCGGCGAGTACAAGCAGTTCACGCTGGTCGCGCCCGGCATCGCCGCTAGCGCCCGCCCGGGGCAGTTCGTCGCCGTGTCCGTCGGCGGCGAGCGGACCTCGATGCTGCTGCGGCGGTCCTTCGCGCTCTACGACATGACGCCCGGCGGCGAGTTCGCCGGGACTATCCAGTTCGTGGTCGCAGAGAACGGGCCGGGCACGCAGTGGCTGGTGCGTCAGCCGACCGGTGCCCGGTTGGACGTCGTCGGCCCGTTGGGCACGCCGTTCCGGCGTCCCAATGATCCCGTGCCGGCCGTGCTGGTAGGCGGTGGCTACGGCACGGCGCCTCTGATCCCGCTGGCGCGGGAACTGGTGGCCGGCGGTTCAGCTGTCGAAGTGGTCATCGGGGCCTCGACGGCGGCTCGGTTGTTCGGCGAGCTGGTGGCCCGACGCACCGTCGGGCACGTCACCGTCACCACCGACGACGGCACGGCCGGGCAGCGGGGTCTGGTGACTGATCCACTGCCGGAGCTGATCAAGAAAATCGATGCCCAGGTCGTCTACGCGTGCGGACCGATGGGCATGCTGCGCGCGGTCGGCGAGGTGGCTCGCGAACACGCCATCCCGGCCCAGGTCGCCGTCGAGGAGTCGATGGCCTGCGGGATCGGTGTCTGCATGACCTGCGTGCTGCCGGTTCGTGGCGACGACGGGCGCTCCCGATTCGTCCGGTCGTGCGTCGACGGGCCGGTATTCCTGGCCGATCGCGTGCGCTGGAGCGACGTGGGCCGACTTCCCGACGACCTCGTCGGAGCAGCCGGAATGACCCGAACACCTATGCGTGGGGGAGCGCGCTGATGGCGGACATGTCGACGACGCTGAGTTCGTTCCGCCTGCCCAACCCGATCCTGACCGCCTCCGGGTGCGCCGCGGCCGGTCGTGAGCTCGGGCAATTCTTCGACGTCGCGGAGCTCGGCGCCGTCGTGACCAAATCGATCATGATGCAGCCGCGGTCCGGTCGCCCGACTCCCCGAATGGCCGAGACGCCGAGCGGGATGCTCAATTCGATCGGCCTACAGGGACCGGGCATCGACTCCTTCATTGCCAACGACCTGGCCTGGTTGCACGAACAGGGCGCACGAACCGTGGTCTCGATAGCGGGCGGGCAGACCGACGAATTCGTCGAACTGGCTCGGCGCCTCTACGGGCACCCCGCGGTGTCGATGATCGAGGTCAACATCTCGTGTCCGAACGTCGAGAGTCGGGGGCAGGTATTCGCCTGCGACGTGAGCGCGTCCTCCCGCGTGATCGGCGCCGTACGTCGGGCCGCCGATCCGAACGTACCGATCTTCGCCAAGCTCACGCCGGATGTCACCGACATCGGCACGATCGCCCGCGCCTGCGCCGACTCGGGCGCCGACGGACTTTCGCTGATCAATACGCTGCTCGGTCTGGTGATAGACGTCGATCGGTTCACCCCCGCGCTGGGCGGCGTCACCGGCGGGCTGTCCGGACCGGCGATCCGACCGGTGGCCCTGCGCTGCGTCTGGCAGGTCAGACAGGCCGTGCCCCATCTGCCGATCCTCGGCATGGGCGGCATCAGCAGCGGTCTCGACGCGCTGCAGTTCATTCTGGCCGGGGCCAGCGCGGTATCGGTCGGCACGGCGGTGTTCGGCGATCCGAGCGCCCCGATGCGGATACTCGCCGAACTCGAAGCCGCGCTGGACGAGCGGGGCTTCGCCGCGCTCAGCGATGCGATCGGGTTCGCGCACCTGGACGCCGACGAACGTCAGGCCCGGATGACGGTGACGGTATGACTGCGTTCGGAGCGCGGCTGGACACCGCGTTGAACGATCGGGGTTCGCTGTGCGTCGGCATCGATCCGCACACCGAACTGCTGGAGCAGTGGGGGCTGTCGATCGACGCCGATGGGCTGGCTCGGTT
>JAFAWL010000019.1 GCA_019241805.1 Actinomycetota bacterium | reverse complement strand
CGTTTCGGATCGATCAGCACCATCCGCACCTGATCCGGCGTCGCCCGGGTCAGCACGGAAAGGATCAACGAGTTGATGCAGCTCGACTTGCCGGCGCCGGTAGCACCGGCCACCAGCAGGTGAGGCATCTTGGTCAGGTTCGCGATGACGAAACCGCCCTCGACGTCTTTGCCCAGCGCCACCACCATCGGATGCTGGTCGCGCTGGGCCACCGGAGCCCGCAACACGTCGCCCAACATGACGATCTCGGGGTCGGCGTTCGGGATCTCGACGCCGACCGCGCTCTTGCCCGGGATCGGGCTGATGATGCGAACGTCGGGACTTTTGACCGCGTAAGCGATGTTTCGGGTGAGCTGGGTGATGCGCTCGACCTTTACCGCCGGGCCGAGCGTCACTTCGTATCGGGTCACGGTCGGACCTCGAGTGAAGCCGGAGATCTCGCAGTCGACGCCGAAATCGGCGAAGACCCCCTGCAGCGAGGCGATGACGTCGTCATTGGCCCGCGTGTGCTCCATATGCGGGCTGCCGGCGTTCAGCACTCCCAGGCTCGGCAACGTGTACAGGCCGCCACCGTTGCTCAATTCCAGTTGCAGCGGCTCGGTGATCGGCGGCAGCTCGTCCTCGGCCGAGCGGTTCTTCGGGATGCGAGGCCGCCGTGGCTTGCGAGCGACCTCGGCCTCATCCGACTCGTCGACGGGATCGTCGAATTCCGCCTCGGCGTCGGGATCGAGTTCGAACTCGTCACCCGCCGAGCCGAACGGGTCCTCCAGATAAGGCAGCTCTGCGGTTGCGCCGCTCGGTGTCGGATCCGCGTCGACCTCGTGCCGCATGAGGCCGAGGCCGTGCCGCTTCGGGCGGCGCCGGCTCGCCTCGGGCTCGGTGTCGTCGGCATCGGAATCGAGCGATATCTGGTCGTCGGCGTGCCCGCCAGTGAACAGAGCCCGAATCAGTCCGGGCAGCGCCCGAATGGGCGTGGCCGTCAGCACCAGGGTCCCGAACGCCCCGAGTAGAAACAACAACGGCACGGTGACGGCCGCGGACAGGCCGTGCGCGAGCGGACCGGCCATGCCGGCGCCGATCAGCCCTCCGGCGTGCGCCCGGTCGTGCTTAATCGTCGGCGTACCGGACCACAGATCGAGCAGCCCGAGCACCGCGAGCACAAGGGCGAGACCGCCTACCACCACGCGACCACGCTGTTCGGGTTCGGCGGCCTGGCGCAGCATGTGGACCCCGGCCAGCGCAAGCACGAGCGGAACCAATAGCGCGCCATTACCGACGAATAATCGAATAGACAAGTCGACACCGCGTCCGATCGGTCCGGCGGCGTGGACCCAGATCGCGGTCGCGGTGACGATCGCTGCGGCGAGCAGTCCCAGGCCCGCGCCGTCGCGTCGATGCGCACTGTCCAGTTCGCGCGCCGTAGCGGCCTCGCGCCCCACCGCTCGCGCCAGACTTCCCACCACCGCCGCGAGCGCGCGCCATAAGGCGGTGACACCCCGCGCCAACAGGGTCAACGGATTCGGCCCGCTCGGCCCGCGTCGCTGCGGGCGCCGGCTCGCGGGCGGGCGGGTTCGGGTACCGGTGGCTGCCACCGGTCAACCCTAACCCTGAACTACACAGTTGCCTCGAAGCCGGACCCGTGTCGCCGGCTACAACCCAGCCGCGGTCAGATCCTCGCGCAGATGACTGATCTCGTGGTCGGTCGCATCGACCAAGGGCGGCCGAACCGGGCCCACCGGGCGGCCGCGTAGCGCCAGCCCAGCCTTGACCAGAATGCAGCCCTGAGTCCGGAAGATGCCCGTGTAGATCGGCAGCAGCGCGGCGTTTCGCCGTTGCGCCTCGGCGACATCGCCCCGAAGGAACGCCTCGATCATCGCCTTGGTGGCTCGGCCCGAGAAATGCGTCGACGTTCCCACGACCCCTACGCCGCCGACGGCAAGCAGTGGCAGCGTCGTGCTGTCGTCCCCGGAGTAGAACGCCAGGTCGGTCTCGGCGATCACGCGGGTGGAGGCGGCGAGATCACCCTTGGCGTCCTTCACGCCGACGATCCGGGGATGCGCGGCCAGTTCGATCAACGTCTCGGTCGCGATCGGCGTACCGGTCCGACCAGGAATGTCGTAGAGCAGTATCGGTAGATCGGTCGCGTCGGCCACGGTGCGGAAGTGCCGCAGCAGCCCGGCCTGCGGCGGGCGTGAGTAATAGGGAGTGACGACGAGCAGGCCGTGGGCACCCGCTTTGGCGGCCTGCTCGGCCAGATGGACGGTGTGCACCGTGTCGAAGGTGCCCACGCCGGCGACCACGCGAGCCCGGTCCCCAACCGCGTCGACGACCGCGCGGACGAGTGCGGATTTCTCCGCATCGGAGGTCGTCGGCGACTCCCCCGTCGTGCCGTTGACGACCACGGTGTCATTGCCCTGCTCGTCGACGAGATAGGTTGCCAGCTCGACCGCAGCCACCCGATCCAGTTCTCCGGCAACGTCGAACGGCGTGACCATCGCGGTCGCCAAGCGGCCGAACGGTGGGTCACTGGTTGCCATGGGCACGAATTTACCGCCCATCCACTGCGATCACGCCGGCATTTCGCACGTCGGCCACGGTCGGGGGCTGGTCAGCCCTCACTCACCATCGGGCTCGACGCAACGGCCGTACCGTCGGGCAACGTCGAAATCTCGAAGTCGGCGAACGCGTTCGGCGCCACCCGCTGTAGTTCGCGTAGGCACGCGATGGCCAACGCGCGGATCTCGACGTCGGCGTGCTCGGAGGCGCGCATCGCGATGAAGTGACGCCACGCGCGGTAGTTGCCGGTGACGACGATGCGGGTCTCGGTAGCGTTGGGCAGCAGCGCTCGCGCGGCCTGCCGGGCTTGCTTTCGGCGCAACGTCGCGTGCTCGACGTCGGCGAATCGCTTCTCGAGCCCTTCGAGAAGCTCGGTGTACGCGCGAACGGCCGCATCGCTTGCTTCGAGGAACTTCGCGTGCAGCTCGGGATCCTCGGCGATGACGTCGGGTTCGATCATCCCGGCCTGCCGTTCGGGCACGTAGCGCTGCGAGAGTTGCGAGTAGGAGAAGTGCCGGTGCCGGATCAACTCGTGCGTCAAGGAGCGCGACACCCCGGTCAGGTAGAACGTGACCGAGCCGTGCTCGAGAACCGAAAGATGCCCCACCTCGA
>JAFAWL010000407.1 GCA_019241805.1 Actinomycetota bacterium | reverse complement strand
ATTCACGTTGCCGACGCTGCCGTGGGCGACGGCGTACCAACTCGTCATCGACACGGGATCACCCGCGGGTACGCCGGACTCGACGGCACCGATCGCGGCGGGATCACGGTTGACGGTGCCCGGACTGACGACGCTGCTGCTGCGCGTGATCCGCGTCAGCTGATCGTGGTCGCTTCACTCCCGCCGTTCGCGTCAACCGCTAGGTCAGACCGCGGCGAATCGGACCGTGCGGGTATCGACGTCGGCCGTGATTAGGCGTACGTGGATGGCAGTGCCCGCGACGAGTGATTCACCCTCGCAGCGCGCCCTGATCGCGGGGTCTTCGATTGCTACGGTGGCAGCCCGCTCGTCGGCGTCCAACACGATCGCGGCGAACTGTTGGCCGATGCGATCGCGAAGCAACCAGGCTTCGGTCATATCCACGACTGCGCGATCGACAACATGCGCGCGCTGGTCGGCGCTACTCATCGTGCGCGGCAGCTCGGGCATCCGTGAGCGTACCCAGTCGGGGACAGCAACGCCGGC
Organism: Actinomycetota bacterium; assembly: GCA_019241805.1. Lineage (GTDB taxonomy): Bacteria > Actinomycetota > Actinomycetes > Mycobacteriales > Jatrophihabitantaceae > JAFAWL01. The sequence continues at coordinate 5,646 of JAFAWL010000407.1, read as the reverse complement.
GTAGAGCGCCAGGCAGATCTCATTGCCGTAGCGATCGATCAGTCGCCGCAGCGGAGCGGTGACGTGGGCATAGGGCGCGCCGATACCGGCGTGTTCGCTGAATCCCGGCGGGGAGCCATCGAACGCGACGTAAGCCGCACCTCGCATCAGACTCGCCGCCTGGTCGATGAACGCCGCATGTTTCGGGTCGGCGCGATCGAGCCGCGCCAGCACGTCGCCTACCGGCTCTCCCGGTGACCAACCAACGTTCAGCAGCGGCGCGGCCTTATGCAAGGACCGGAGCACACGCTCGTCAGCCGGCGGCACCGTACGCAGCAGTCCGATGCCGTGGTCGAGCATCAGGCGGGCGGCGCACATGCCGGTCAGCAGCGAGATCTCGGCGTTGTACGCCTCAACCGGAAGCGGCGACCGGAACTGGATCGTCCATCCACCGCTGTCGTCCCGGACGACTTCTTGCTGGGGCAGGTCGAGGTTGATCGCATGGCGTTGTCGGGCCACCTGCTGCCGCAGCGCACCTACCTCGGGCAGCAGTCGCACTGCTTCTGGGGCGGTGCCACTTCGGAGCGCCGCGTCCAGGCGCACGTAGTCCGACTGCTCGCGACTACGCACACGGGACCGCCTGACGACGACCGCCTCGACCTCTGCGTTCGCGTCAAGCTGGATCTGCCAAAGCACGGCCGGCCGAGTCTGACCCGGCAACAGACTGGCCGCCCCTTCACTGAGGACCGCCGGATGCAGCGGTACACGCGCGTCGGGGAAATAGAGCGTCTCACCCCGTCGGTTCGCTTCCTGGTCGATAGCCGAGTCGGGCTCGAGGAAAGCGGCAACATCTGCGATTGCGTAGTTGACGAGGTAGCCGCCGTCCGGCCGCTTATCGATGTGCACGGCTTGGTCGAGGTCACGGCTACCAGCGGGATCGACGGTTACGAAAGGAATGTCGGTTGCGTCAGCATCTGGTAGTCGAGGGCTTTGCGCGGCCTCCTCAGCGGCATGAAGCACGGCGGGAGAGAAATCGCCGGGCACCTCTGACGACGCGCGCAATGCGGCGAAGTCCAGAGGCGCACCGGCGACTCGACGAGCTGGCATGACGCCTGTTTAGCAGGCGAGCAAACCGACTGGGATCAGCGGGCGCTCTTGCGGGCCGCGGTCTTGCGAGCGGTCGTCTTGCGTGCAGTCGTCTTGCGAGCAACTGCCTTACGGGCCGTGCTGGCAGCTCGCGCAACCGTCTTGCGCGCGGCGGTCGTCTTCTTGGCGGCGATCTTGCGTGCAGCCGTGGTCTTCTTGGCGGCGGTCTTGCGTGCAGCCGTGGTCTTCTTGGCCGCGGTCTTGCGTGCGCCCGTGGTCTTCTTGGCGGCGGTCTTGCGTGCGCCCGTCGTCTTCTTGGCGGCGGTCTTGCGTGCAGCCGTCGTCTTCTTCGCCGCAGCCTTCTTGGCCGGGGCCTTTCGTGCGGCAGTTTTTCGTGCTGCCGACTTGCGCGGTGCGGTCATTGCGGGTGCCTCCTTGCAGGCAACGCGTAAATGTGTCGCGATAAGTGGACGATGCGCAACACGGTTACGTCAAACCGCCACGCCGATTTTTTCGGGGCTGCACGCCTGCGCGAACATCACGTGGTATGCGACATGCTCGAGATCGTCTTCGACAATGTATCGATAGCGTCGGCACATTCCTTCACATTGCCATTCGTACGAGTGGCTGTGCGGTCGCGCGTACAACATGAAAAAAATTTTGCGAGCGAGTGCGTGCAGCGCACCGCGTGACATCGTCCGCTACCTCGATGGTGTCTCGGTCGCCGTCTTGATCGTCGTCGATGACGTGACGTCGCGCGTGACGATGACGTGACGTCGCGCGTGACGACGACGTGACGTCGCGCGTGACGATGACGTGCGTCGAAGGTCCGTTGACGTGACGTCGCCCGTCGCGATGATCGGCGGTAGACAGTCGTCAACGACGCGCGCCCCTACGTGCTGACCCGTGTCGCTGCGACGCATGTCTCGGTCAGACGAATCGCGCTGCTCACACGAAGACCATCGTCACCCGTGCGGGGCCGTCGACTGGCAGCGATCAGTCCTAGGCTTCACCCCATCATGAGTCGAAGCGGTCACGACGGTCGACCCGACACGGTCGATGCGGGCGCGGTTGACCGAGACGCTCCCCCGGCACGGTCGATCGAAACCTGGTCACCCGGACACGGTTACCCCCGGCGCGCTCGATCAAGCCCGGTCGATCAAGCCGCAGTCGATCAAGCCGCGGTCGATCAAGGTGCGGTCGATCAAGGTGCGATTGATCAAGGCACGGTCGATCAACGCACGGTCGATCAGGACGCGGTCGACTCCGAGAGATGGCAACCGCATCTGTGGTCGCGCCGACGACGGTCGGGCCGGCAACAGCGGACGTAGGGGCACTGGTTCAGTCGACGGCCGGACCTCTTCGGTGTCATTTACCAGAGGCGGCGCGACGCTTGGTCGATGGCCGCCGGTCCAGGTGGCGTCGGGCGATTTGGTGACCCTCAGCCGCCGATCAGATGCCAAATCTGAGTTGCCTTGCAAAAGGCGAGCCGAGAATGCTCAGAACGCCCTAGAGCGGCGAATACCGACGGATCCGACCCCGATTAGCCATGACGTTTGCGGAGGTGACGCCTCGCCCGACTTCCGTCGGGCCGCGGGTAGCTGCTGATTTACTCCCAATCCGAGGGCAACTGCGGCATCACCGGCCGAAGGTGATCAACTGAGTTTTCCCTTGCAAGGTAACGGGAAGCTCATTGGCGATCATGGGCCGCCTGGGCGTAGAATAGAATGTATATTCGGTAACGATCATGGGTCGGGCGGTGACGCTGGCGGCGGTGCCGGCGGGGGTGCGCCGGTCGCGGCGGTGGCTGCGTATGCCGGGCTGGTCGACGGCCTGTTCGGCGCTGGAGCCGGTCGCGGTGTCGACGCCGGTGTTGCTGGCCACCGCCCGGGAGCTGGAAATTCAGGCCCGCCGGCTCAGCGCAGTGTGGCCTGGGCTGCTGACCGAACTTTCCGACCGTGCCGTCGCCACCGAGCTGGGCGCCACCAGCCTGAGCATGCTGCTGGTGCAGCTGCTGCTCACTGTCCCCCGCGGGAAGCGGCGGCCCGGGTGCACGCGGCCCGGGTGCACGCGGCCCGGGCGTTGGGTCCGCGCCGGGCCCTGACCGGGCAGAAGCTGCCACCGGCGCTGCCGGTGGTGGCGGCCGCCCAAGCTCGCGGGGTGGTGTCGGCAGGGCATGCGACAGTCATCAGCGACACCCTGACCGCCCTCCCAGCGTCGGTGCGGGCCCGGTTCGGGGACCGGGTCGAGGCCGACCTGGTCGAGCACGCGCACCAGGTCGATCCGGTCACCCTCGCCCGGATCGCTCGCGCGGATCGCCGCCCGGATCGGGGCGCATCTGGACCCGGACGGGCTGCGGCAGACCGACGCCGACCAGCAACGCCGCCGCGACCTGCACCTGCACACCCACGCCGACGGGTCGACCGAGCTGCGCGGCTACTTGACCCCGGCCGCGACCGCGACGCTGAAAGCGGTCCTGGACGCCACCGCCGCCCCGCTGCCCGCAACAAACGGACAGCGGGATCGGCGGTCCGGGGCGCACCGCCGCCACCACGGCCTACACCACGCCCTCACCGCCGCCCTCACCGCCGCCCTCACCGCCGCATTGGCCGCCGGGGTCGCGGCCGCCCGCCGGGGGCGCGCCGGTCACCGTGCTGGTCACCACCACCGCCGACCAACTGGAACACGGCCCGGGGGTACGCGACCAGCAGCCACGGCGACCCCTACCCACTGGACGACCTAACCCGCGACCTACCCAACGCCGACACCTACGGCACCACGTTGACGACCAACGGCGCGATCCACGACTACGGGCGCAGCAAACGCATCGCCACCGTCCCGCAACGCCGCGCCCTCACCGCCCGCGACCGCGGCTGCAGCTTCCCCGGCTGCACCACCCCACCCGCCTGGACCCGGCCCCACCACATCACCCCACGGGCCCAGGGCGGACCGACCGACCTGGACATCGAGCGTCACAACGCCGCGCTGACCCGCTACGCGAACTCGCCGAAGTCGATCATCTGGAGCTGACCGATGATCATCGCGCGCACACTGACCTGACGGGCACCAAAGCAGTCCAGGCCGCGACGTTGAAATCGGCGGCCACTCGCAGTCCGCACACCGCGAACGACCGGCGGCGGATTCACGCGAGCGCGCATCGCCGGTGGTCCAACACCTTCGACGGGACGGCCAGTGATCCCGACTGCTCCGACGGGAAGGACAGCGACAGCACGGTCCGGAGGAGAGCGCAGGCGGTACTGACAGCGGAAGGAAGCGCCATGCCCGGGGTTCTGTTCGATGTCGACGGCACATTGGTGGACACCAACTACCTGCACGCCGTCTGCTGGGCCGAGGCACTTCGCCAACACGGTCACGTCGTGTCGAGCGCTGATGCCCACCACGCCATCGGCATGGCCAGCGGCGAGTTGCTCGACTACCTGTTAGGCGAGGATCGAGATCACGATGACGACGAGGCCATGGACACCGCCCACCTCGTGCTCTACCGCCAGCACTGGGGGCGGCTCACGACGTTGCCCGGTGCGGCCGACCTGCTGCGTCGATGCCACGAGGACGGATTGACCGTCGTGCTCGCGTCCTCGGCCTCCAGTGAAGAACTGTCTGTGCTTCGCGAAACCATCGACGCCGACGACGTCATCGACGCTGCGACCGGCTCGCAGGACGCATCAGCCGGCAAGCCCGCGCCCGATATCTTGCACGCGGCACTCGAGCGCGCCGGACTCCGGCCCGAGGAGGTCCTGCTCGTCGGTGATTCGGTGTGGGACGGCCGCGCCGCCGAACGGGCCGGTATCCCTTTCGTCGGACTCACCTGCGGTGGCACCGACGAGGCGACGCTGCGTGCGGCCGGCGCGGTCGAAGTGTGGCGCGACCCGGCGGATCTGGACGACAACCTGGCCCGAAGCGCCATCGCAAAGATCGTCAACCGCGGCGACTTCAAGGGGTGACCCCTCGTTAGCCCTGCTGGGGTGACGAGTCGTTAACGCTGCAGGGGCGACGGGTACTGGTTGATCTGAGAGCGCCGCCGACAACGGATCGGCGGGGCGCACCCGTCCGTTCTCACAGATTGCGCGCATGAAATGGCCACTGGTTCTCGACGGAAGTCCACCACCACAACCATCCGCTACACCGTTCCGGGCGTGTCGGAGTCCGACGCCCGCACGGTCGTCGACCTTCTGCAAGACCGCCTGAACGCGTTGAACGATTTGGCCTTGACGCTCAAACACATCCACTGGAATGTCGTCGGGCCGCATTTCATTGCTGTACACACCATGCTCGACCCGCAGGTCGATGCCGTTCGCCTGATGGTCGATGACCTCGCCGAACGGATCGCGACCCTCGGTGGCTCAGCGATCGGCACGCCGGGCGCGCTCGTCAGCCAGCGTTCGTGGGACGACTACTCCTTGGGCCGCGCCGACGCCCTCGAACACCTCGGCGCGTTGGACGTCGTGTATACCGGCGTCATCGAAGCTCATCGCGAGGCGATCGACAAGAGCGAGGACGCTGATCCCGTGACGCAGGACATGTTGATCGAACAAGCCGGCCAGCTCGAGCAATTCCATTGGT
>JAFAWL010000381.1 GCA_019241805.1 Actinomycetota bacterium | reverse complement strand
GGGATCATGCGCCACAGTCTCGAGCGGCTGCTCATCGAGAGTCTGCTCGCGGGCCATCGACATAACTACACGCTGCAACTGCAGCGCGCGCCTATGAGATACGGCCCCGGCGCGATCTCGACCGCGATCGAACTGCTTGAAAACCATCCCGAGCGGCCCTGGACCGCGGGCGCACTTGCGGCCGAAGTGGGTCTCAGCGTCCGAGCGCTGCAAGCCGGTTTCCACAGCAAAGCTGATGTCGGGCCGATGACCTACCTCCGACAGGTCCGGCTCCGGCGTGCACACGACGATCTCCTGCGCGCGGACCCTGCGACGACGACGATCGGTGACATTGCCCACCGCTGGGGTTTCGCCCACCTCGGCCGGTTCGCTGCGACGCATGCGCAGCGGTACGGCGAGCTGCCGTCTTACACGCTGCGCCGTACCCGGAGCACCGAGGGATACCCGTAAGCGCGGGTGGAGTGTGGGCCCGGCGGCTGACCGGCGGCTGACCGGCGGCCAGGAAGACATCATCATCGATGTCGCGCTCACCAATCTTGCGCGGCGCGACCGATAGCGGCGGCCGGGGCCGGCCATCAGATCCGGCCCGGCACCGAAGCCCTGGACGTCGGTCGCTTCGGGATCACCGCAGCGGCGCTCTGCGGTTACCTAACATCTGCTCCTTGTCCGAATTCCTGCACGATCCGCTTGCAGAACGTCGGCAGGTCGTCCGGTGACCGGCTCGTCGTGATGTTGCCGTCGGTTACGACGTCCTCGTCGACCACCTCGGCGCCGGCGTTGCGCAGGTCGGTGCGGATGCTCGGATAGGACGTCAGCCGGCGCCCTCGTGCGACGTCGGCCTCGACGAAGTTCCACGGTCCGTGACAGATCGACGCGACCGGCTTACCTGACTGGACGAAGGTTCGGACGAAGTTCACCGCGTCCTCGTTCATACGCAGTTGATCCGGGTTGACCGTGCCGCCGGGCAGCAACAATGCATCGAAGTCGTCCGGCGAGACGTCGCCGATCACCTTGTCGACGGGAAAAGTGCCGGCGTCCTCGAGGTCGTTATTGCGTGCGGCGATCTCGCCGTCGTGGATCGAGATGAGTGTGGTCTGGGCCCCGGCCTGATCGACGGCCTGCCGGGGCTGTTCGAGTTCCACCCGCTCGACCCCGTCGGCCGCGAGGATCGCCACCCGCCGCCCGTTCAGCTTGCCGGCCATGTCAGGCGCCCGTCGTGGTCGGCTTGAGGACGACCTTCGTCCACCCGTCGTCGCGGGCGTCGAAGTGCTTGTACGCCTCCGGCGCCTGCTCCAGCGGGAGCTCGTGGCTGACGATGAACGACGGCTCGGCCTTGCCGCCGGCGATTAGGTCGCGCAGCTGTCGGTTGTACTTCTTCACCGGCGCCTGACCGCTGCCGATGTGCTGACCTTTGAACCAGAACATTCCGTAGTCGAAGGCGATCTGACCATTCTTCGCGAGGTCGTCCGGGCCTCCGGGATCCTGCGGCACGAAGACGCCGATCGATCCGATCTTCCCGGTGAACCGCACTGACTGCACGAGCTTGTTCATCGTGTCGTTCGGCTGTTCGTTGCCCTCTGGGTCATGGGCCTGGTAGCCGACGCACTCGCAGCCGTTGTCGGCCCCTAGCCCCATCGTCTGCTCGAGCACCGCCTCGACCGGGTCCACCTTCGAGTCGTCGATCGCGATGGCGCCGATGGACTCGGCCAGACGCAGCCGGTCGGGATGCCGGTCGACGACCATCACCTTGCTGGCCCCGCGGATGGTCGCGGAGAGCGCGGCCATCAGCCCGACCGGTCCAGCGCCGTAGATGACGGTCTGGTCGCCGGGACAGACACCGGCCAGCTCGGTCGCGTGGTAGCCGGTCGGCCAGATGTCGGCCAGCATCACGTAATCGGTGGCCCGCTCGTCCGCGTCCTCGCCCAGCCGCAGAGCGTTGAAGTCGCCCCACGGCACGCGAAGCAGTTCGGCCTGGCCGCCCGCCCAGGGTCCCATGTCGGCGAACCCGTATGCCGCGCCGGCGAAGTTCTTCACCGGTTGTGCGGTTAGGCAGTAGTTGGTGAGCCCGCGCTCGCAGTTCTTGCAGTGCCCGCAGGCCACATTGAAGGGTAGGACGACGCGCTCACCGACCTGTACCTTGTCGACGCCATCACCGACCTCTATGACCTCGCCCATGTTCTCGTGCCCGAACCACCGTCCCGGTTCGAAGTCGGTCCGGCCCTCGTACATGTGCAGGTCCGAGCCGCAGATGTTCGTCGTGGTGACGCGAACCAGTACGTCGGTCGGCCGTTCGATGCGGGCGTCGGGAACGTCGTTGACGCTCACCTGACGCGGGCCTTCGTACACGACTGCTTTCACGGTGTACCTCCTGACGGACAGGATGGGCGCTCCGGGCGGCCGCTCGATGCGCGCGGGGCGGTGACCGGATGGCGGCCGCGGCCTCCGCTCCCACGCTCGTCGCCGATCAGGTGATTCGGAATCGGTCGTTTTGCCGATTGTCGGGCCACCGAACTGCGAGTTGGCTAGTGGGACAGCCTGGCAGAGGAGGACCGTATGACCACCGACGGGCTGCACGGTGAGCGTCCGACGGCGTCTCTCAGACACGACCCGCTGACCCGCGGGCTGGGTTGGGCGAGCGCGGCGCTCGGTGCGCCTCAGATCATCCGACCGGGCGCCGTCGCTCGCGTCCTGGGCGTGGACGACGCGCCCCGGCACCGGCTGGCCAGTGCTGTCGTCGGTGCGCGGGAGATGGTCGCCGCGGCCGGGTTGCTGGGCCGTCCGCGCCCGGTATGGCTGTGGGCCCGGGTCGGCGGCGACGCCATGGATCTCACCCTGCTCGGGCGGGCACTGAAGCACCACGACGGTCGGGGGCAGCGGCGCACCGAGTTCGCCACTGTCGCGACCGCCCTCATCACGCTGACCGATTTGTACGCAGCCCTCACCCGCACCAGGAGGAGCACACCGATGGAACTGACGTCGACCACGACCGTGTCCGGATCTCCGAACGAGGTGTATGAGTTCTGGAGCCGGCTCGAACAGCTGCCCACGTTCATGGCCCACCTCGAGGAGGTCCGCGTGACCGGCGCCGGGCGGAGTCACTGGCGGGCCGCCGCACCGTTCGGCCGGGACGTCGAATGGGACGCCGAGACGATCCAAGACATCCCGGGCCAGCGTTTGGCCTGGCGCTCCGCGGACGGCGCGGACATCCCGAACGCGGGCGAGGTGCGCTTCGTGCCGGCGCCGGGCGGGCGAGGCACCGAGGTGCATGTCCGGTTGGCCTACGACCTTCCGGGTGGCGCGCTGGGCAAGGCGGTGGCGAAGTACTTCGGGGAGGAGCCGACCCAGCAGCTCGACGACGACCTGCGCCGGTTCAAGCAGGTCTTCGAGGTCGGCGAGGTCATTCGCAGCGACGGCGCCCCGAAGGGCAAGCAGGCCCGTGAGGAGTTCCCGCAGCACCCCGCCCGCCCGCTGAGCGCCGACGAGCGCAAGGAGGCCGCAGCATGAAGGCCAATTGCTGGATCAGCCCGAACAAGGTCGACGTGACGGACGTTCCGGATCCGACGATCCTCAACAGCCGGGACGCCATCGTGAAGGTCACGTCGACAGCGATCTGCGGATCCGATCTGCACCTGCTCGACGGCTACGTGCCGACGATGCAGAAGGGCGACGTCATGGGCCACGAGTCCATGGGCGAAGTGGTCGAGGTCGGGTCCGGGGTGGACGGCGACAAGCTGCGGGTCGGTGATCGCGTGGTCGTCCCGTTCCCCATCGGCTGCGGCGCGTGCTCGGCCTGCCGCAACGGATTGTGGTCCTGTTGCGAGAACACGAACCCAAATGCCGGCGTGGCCGAGAAGATGTTCGGTCATCCGGTCGCCGGGATCTACGGTTACTCGCACCTCACCGGCGGGTTCGCCGGCGGCCAGGCCGAGTACGCCCGAGTGGTGCTCGCCGACGTCAACGCGCTCAAGATCGAATCCGATCTCACCGACGAGCAGGTGCTGTTTCTCTCCGACATCCTGCCGACCGGGTACATGGGCGCCGACATGTGCAACATCACCGACGGTGACGTCGTGGCGGTGTGGGGTGCGGGCCCGGTGGGCCAGTTCGCGATGGACAGCGCGCGGGTGCTCGGTGCGGCGAAGGTGATCGCGATCGACGACATCGCCTACCGCCTGGAGATGGCCGCCGGCCAGAGCTACGAGACGATCAACTACTCCGATACCGATGTCCGGTCGACGCTGCTCGAACTCACCGGCGGACGAGGGCCCGACAAGTGCATCGATGCCGTCGGTCTCGAGGCCACACACGGCGCCGCGCACGTCCAGCTTTACGACCGGGCCAAGCAGGCCATCCGGGCCGAAACCGACCGGCCGCACGCGCTGCGGCAGGCGATTATGTCCTGCCGCAGCGGGGGCATCGTCTCGGTAATCGGCGTCTACGGCGGGTTCATCGACAAATTCCCCGCCGGCTCCTGGATGAACCGCTCGCTCACGTTGAAGACGGGGCAGTGCCACGTCCAGCGATACATGCGCCCGCTGCTCGAGCGCATCGAGCAGGGCGAACTGGACCCGACCCGAGTGATCACCCACCGGCTGCCGCTGGCGCAGGCACCGCACGGCTACGACATCTTCAAGCACAAGCAGGACCACTGCGAGAAGGTCGTGCTCAAGCCCTGACCGCTTCTGGACGTCGACGGTCCGGCTGAGTTCGTCGGTCGGATCGGGCGGCGTTTGTGCGGGTGCGATCGGACGTATGCTGGCGGTGCGTGTCAGCGACGGCGTAACCGACGACCAGGGTGCTGCTGATGCGAAGCCCGGGGAGTTCCCGTGGAGGACTCGCACGCGCTGGACTTGGCTGATATCGCGGCGTCGAGCGGGTCTCTCGCTGAACGCGCGCAATGGATGATCGAGCGGCTGCGGCGGGTCACGCCATTCGATGCCGCCTGGGTCGCCCTAGCCGATCCGCTGGACGGCCCGTACCGCTCGCTCGTCGCGCTCGACCTGGACGACACGGTGCACCGGTACCTGGCCGG